>NZ_JAAAHR010000003.1:0-133273 GCF_009908215.1 Nonomuraea sp. K271
CGCCCACGATGCCCGCCACCCCCAGCCCCAGAGCCAGCAGCGGCGCCCGCCTGCGCACCAGCACGCCCGCGCAGGTCAAGGCCAGCGGCCCGACCATCCACCACTCGGGCAGGCCACGCTGGAAGTGCGCCCCGCCCGCGATCAGCACCAGCCCGATCGCGAACGCGAGCCCGGCACCCAACGCCACCCGTTTCATGTCCTCATCCCACCACCCTTCCGGCCCGGCCACCTCCTGCTGCGCGACGCTTGTGGATACACCCTTCGATGTATCCACAAGCTCGTTTCCGCTGACGATGCGCCATCCGGCCCTCTGCCCAACACTGGAACACGTGATTGTCGCCCTCATCGTCGGCTGCGAGATCGGCTTCTGGCTCCTGCTGGGACTCGGACTGGCCTGCCGCTACCTCTGGCACCTCCGTACGCTCAGCGCCGCCCTCCTGCTCGCCGTCCCCCTGCTGGACGTGATCCTCCTGGCGGCGGCCGTCATCGACATGCGCGGGGGCGCCACGGGCGACGTCCGGCACGGGCTGGCGGCGGCGTACCTGGCCTACTCGATCGTCTTCGGCCACCGCACCATCCGCTGGGCCGACGCCCGCTTCCACCACCGCTTCGCCGGCGGCCCAACACCTCCCAGACCACCGGCGGGCGGCATGGCCAGAGCCCGCTACGAGTGGACGCTGTGGCTGCGCATCGTTTTGGCGTACGGGATCGCCTGCGTGGTGCTGCTCGGACTCGTGTGGCTCGTCGACGACCCGGCGCGTACGGAGCCGCTGGTCGCTTTCATGGACGACCTGTTCAAAATACCGCTGATCGCCATACTCTGGCCGGTCAGCTACACGCTGTGGCCACGTAAGGTGGAGTCGGCAAGCTCATGATTGCGGCATGCGGTTCGAGGCACCCCCAACAACCCGCTATGCTGGTCTGGCAACGAGCGGCCGTAGCTCAATGGATAGAGCATCTGACTACGGATCAGAAGGTTACGGGTTCGACTCCTGTCGGCCGCGCTCCAGGTCAAAGACCCTTTGGGATGATCCCGAAGGGTCTTTTTCGTGGCCGTACAGCAGCGTTGTACAGCAACGCAGCCCGGCACAGCCGACCCCCCGCGAACAGCCCGTGCCGACGGTACGCCCGCCACTCTACTCAGGCACCGTCGAGGCCCTCTCGTAGGCGGCGAACCCAATCCGCGGGGAAGACCTGCTCAAGCCGCTCTCTGCTGGTCTCCAACAGCCCTTCCTCCGCCAAGGGAAGAAGGGCACCGTCCTGAACGGCTTTGTGATCCTCGGGTGCAGGGCAGATCAGGACAGCGAGGATCCGGCATCCTCGTTGAAGCTCCTCGATCCCCGTCGTGTGGATCATGCTCTTGATGGGTTCCCATGCCGTCCGTACGGCAACACCCACCAACCCATCGGGGAGAACGCTGCGCCCCTTGGCCTTCCGGGACTGCAGGATGACCGTCGTCACGTACTCCGGGATTCGGTCCATGGCTTTCGAGAATTTTTCGATGACCTCGGCCACGGCGACGAGAAGATCGCACCAGAAATGATCGGTAAGTTGTCTTCTGGCCTTTCGCGGCTCGCTCCCACCGAACCTTTTATCGAGCTCCCGGATTACAGGTCCGGCGAGGATGTCTCCGATTTCCTGTATACGGTCGATGGTGTCCGGGTTTTCGGATAGCCAGTCAACGAGGTCGACTGTAGCGCTATCGGTGGCTGCTGCCTGTCTGGCCTTGGATGGCTCGCGTCGCCCTACGGGGGGCCGAGTTGCGGCCCAGTCTGCGTCGCTGCGATCCCGCGCATCCTGACGAGCGACTGGAGAGGGGTCGCGGGACAGGGAGAGAGCGTTGGTCCAGCCGTGCTGCGCTCCACCGCACGCGGAACATCCGCAGTAATGCCCCTTGGCCCGCTCGCAGATCACAGGGTGCGTCATTCGCCCTCCGCTACGTCTGGCAGGTAGTGAGCTGGCTCCTCACTGAAGCCCTCTTCTTTTGAACCACAAGCAGCGGAAAGCGAAATGACCAACGTAGCCAGTCCGGCATATCCCTTCGGTTATGACGAAATCCTGGGCACACGCATAGGTCCTCTGGGATACCCCCAAGAGGACCTACGCGTGGTACCGAGAGATTAGTTATGTCTCCCTTGAACGGTCGAGGCCCTGATTGAGCCGGTCAAGCGCCTTACGGGTTTCGGGACTGGGGATCTGAGTGTAAATGTCCATGGTCATCGAGATCTGCGAGTGGCGCAGGATACGCATGGCCACGCGCGGGTGGACGTCGAGGGCGGCCGGGAGGGAGGCACAGGTGTGTCGGGTGTCGTGGACGCGGATGCGTGGGACACCCGCCCGGCGGCAGTGGCTACCGAAGGCCCGGTTGAAGTTCCGCGGCTCAATCGGTGTGCCCGTTCGGGTCGTGAAGGTCAGGCCCGAGGTCATCCATCTGTCCCCCGCCAGCTTGCGCGCCTCCTCCCGGACGCGCTTACGGTGCCTGAGCGCCGAAACGCATAGCCCGAAAAGCGGCAGCGAGGCGGCCGAGTCCTCTGTCCTGGTCGTCTCCCGGTGTAGAAGTTGACCACCGACTCTGGTGAGCTGACGAGAGATCCAGAGCTGCTCGCCGACGAGGTCCACGCAGTCCCATGTGAGACCGAGAGCCTCTCCACGACGAAGGCCCAGAACGAGGATGAGCACGTACGCGGCGTACAGCGGATCGTCAGCCTCCCGGAGGTGTTCAAGGGTACCCGCGCGCCTCATCGACGGTCCACACCCCATGCTGCTGCGCGCGAGGTGGCCCTTGCAGCACTTACCGACCGAGCAACACCGCCGCTTGAGCTCCGACCGGCTGCGGTCCTTTCGTTGATCGCAGCAGGGCAAAGCGTGGGCAGGGTGTTCAGCCAAGCTTGCACGTCCCGAACGGTGAGCTTGTCGAGGCGCTTCTTGCCCAGGCCGGGGACGATGTACAGCCGGACGAGCGGTTCGTACGCCACGTACGTCGTGGGCTCGCGGTTTGGCCCGATCACTTCCGCGAGCCAGCGATTGAGGAAAGTGCCCACTGATTCATGCTTGGTGGCTACAGGTCCCTTGCGGTCCTGCTCATGGAGCTTGAGCCACTTCTCGCGGGTCTCCTCGCGAGTCTTGCCGTAGGCCCACTTGCGGGTCTTCTTCCCCTCCGGTGTGATGACCCAGACGTAGCCTGCCCACGATCGGGCGGTTCGCGCGCTGCTCGTCGCGGAGAAGATCGCGCCCGCCGAGGTGCGGCGGTCGGGCCCGCGCCTGGTCATCGAGGACCTGTTGCATCAGGACCTGCACAGCAACCTGTCAGGGCTGAGGGCGCTCGCGCGGCATGCCTCCGTCGCTCTGTAGCCCTCGCGCGTACGGCTGCGCGTGGGCTGCGCACACCGCGCGTTTTGATCTTGGCCTGAGGGGGCCACGGCCGCCATGAGGCGGGGGCCACGGGATCAAGGAAGCTCGGGCCGAGCCCTCACCTCGTACCGCTGCCGCTCGTCGTCGTACGGGCCGATCACGCCCGCCTCGGACAGCCGCTTCATCTGCTTCTGGAACCACGACCGCGAGATGCCGGGCGGACGCCAGTCCGAGGCTCCTGGACTACACCGTCACCTGTACCACTCGTCACCGTCCGAGCCGGCCCGACGCTCCAGATAATCCTTCAGCGACCCAGCAACCCTCTTACGATCATCAGTCTCATGATCCCACACGAACACATCGTCACGCTCTACCGGGACCCGGACATACGCGAACTGGTCTCCGCCGCCGTTGTCCCCCACGAACATGAGCTGGTCGAAAGACATGTATAGCCGCGCGAAGTCGGCACTGCGCCGAAACGCCTCGTTCTCCTCGATGATCTGCTGCACGGACCACACCAGCCCAGATCCATACTCATCCTGGACCCCGTTGGTTCCTCGCAGAAAATCTCGCAATTCGACTGGCACTTCTTGACCAAGCGCCGCCGAATCTGATCGATTTCTTCATCGGAAGCAGGCGTAGCGAACTGCGCACCGTCGTACAGCCGACCGATCAGATCATTCCACATGACAGAACCTCACCGTCTGCGGCAAATAAAGATCATGATAGACGGACCGCACGGTGGCCATTGCCGGCCCGAGCTCATGACGGTTCCCGCACGGATTCGACCACCACCCAGGGTTTGCCCGTGGCATGACAATCCAGGAACGCGACTCCACCGAACCCGGGGCGATTCATGCCGGCCACGGCCGTGGATGATCACGGACGCTTGTGGATGGAGCGTTCGCCGGCGTCACCTGGCCGAGGAGGTGTCTCCGTGATTTCGGAGGCCGGCCTCGATGCCGTCGAGAAGGAGGGTGAGCCCGTCCTCGAAGGCGGCGGATCCATCCGGCGGGCCGCCGTCGCGGATGGCGGCCAGGAGCGTGGGGGTCTCCCGGGCTTGGTCAAGGCCACCTGGTGGGGGCTCGTCCCGCTGGTGACGCGCCTGTTCCTCCAGGACGAAGCCGGTGATGTAGGAGCCGAGTGTGGTGATGGCGCGCATCGCCTGTACGGGGCTGAAGCCCCGGAGCACCAGCGCGTGGAGCTCCCGATCGAACGTGGCGGCGATGTCGGGGCCCGGGCTGGTTCCGGCTATGAGGCGGGCGCCGTCGCGATGGGACAGCAGGATGTCGCGGCGCTCCCGGGCCCGGCGAGCGAGCCAGTCGCGCCACTTCTCCCCCTCGCGCGGCGGCCCGAGATCCTGGCGCGCCTGAATGTGGCGGGCCAGCTCGTCGAGGAGTTCCTGCTTGTTGCGGAAGTGCCATGAGGTAGGACCGGCAACTGTGGCGACGCTCGCTGAGGTCTGCCGGGATGGCGAGGCGCACCTGGATGTCGCCGCTTGCCCGCAGCCCGTCGTCCAGCAGGGCGTCCAGTTGCTGCGCCAGCGCCTCGTCACGTACGGGTTGGATGGTCTCGAGCGACTCGAACTCGGGAAGCACCTGGCGGTCACGGATCTCGTTGAGGCGTCGCAGCAGTGCCAGGAACCTCACCTGGTCCAGCGGGATCGGAAGGCGAAGCCCGTCTTCGCCCTCGACGGAGATCGGTACCACTTCACGTTGACGCTCCGGCCACGCAGCGGGCCACACGTGAACCGACCGTCGACCGCGGTGGCCGTGGCGGATGACTCCAACTCGATGCGGAAAATGCGCGCCGCGATCCATCCGCCCAGGTGCCCCGCGGTCATGGGACGATCAATGATCGCTGCGACCTGCTGGTCGATGCCGTTCCGCTCCCTCAACAACGCGGCGATGTTCCACGTCGACGTCGCTCATGCCGCCCAGCCTTCCACCGCCGGGTGTCCGCCCACCAGAAAACCGGAGAGCCGGCGTCCCGCTCACGTTCCTTCGGGAGCCTTCGGCACGTACGGGGTCAGGGCCGGAGGATGGCTTCCATGTCTTGGAGGGCGGCCAGGACGTCGGCGAGCTGGTCACGCTCGACTCGGGAGAGGGTGATCGCGCCCGTCCGCGTCGCACGGCAGGATGGGCGTCATGTTGGAGATCAACTTACTGAACGAGTCCGACCGCGACCGCTGGGAGTGGCTGGCTCGGGGCAAGGACACGTACTTCGAGGTCGAACGCAGCGACGACGACTACGAACGGACCTGGCGGCGTCTGCTCGACGACGAGCATGTGCGCGGGATCGGCGCCAGGCTGGACGGCGGGATGGTCGGCATCGCGCACTACGTGTTCCACGCCGGGATCTGGTCCGCCGGGAGATGTTATCTGGCGGACCTGTTCGTGCACGCGGACCTCCGGCGGCGGGGGATCGCGACGGCGGTGATGGAGTGGGTGGCGCGAGACGCCAAGGAGCACGGCTACCCGAGCCTCTACTGGAACACGTTGGAAGACGCCCCGGCTCGCGGGCTGTACGACAAGGTGGGCATGTTCCACCAGGGGCTCATCCTGTACACCTACCGGCGGAACGCGAGCCGGGCCTCCACCCGGCGCTGAGGAGCGGTCCAGGACGAAGTGATCGCGACGTTGGCCCGCCGGCTCTAGAACGCGGCCTCGTCCCGGTGGTATCCGGGGCTCTGCGGCAGACGAGCCCGCTGGTGGATTCTCTCCACCAGCTCCGCGGCCCGCGCCTTGATGAACGCGACCCCCTCCGTGCCCCAGTCGTGGGGCTTGGTGTCCACGACGCAGATGGTGCCCAGGGTCTCCGTCCCGTCGATCAGTGGGGCGCCCAGGTAGGCGCGGATCCCGATCTCGTCCACGACCGGATTGTTGGCGAACAGGTGGTAGTCCATCACTTCGTCCAACGCCATCGCGTGTTTCCTCGTCACCACGTACATGCAGTAACCGTGGTCGCACGCCATGGTCCGGAACGGATCCGTTTCGGGGTCAACGTTCCGGTCGCGTGAGGAAGGATACAGACCGGCGAAATACTGCCGTTCGGGGCCGATGATGTTGACCATGGAGAAGGGTGCGTCAAGCTCCTGGGCCAGGACTCGCGCGAACTCGTCGAACTCAGGGTCAGGCTCCTCCCGGATGCCCAGTTCCTCCAGCCGGGCAGCGCGGCGGTGCGCGTCCTCGTCTACGGGAGTCACTAGGCGAAAGGTGGAGGGAAGACTCATCACAGGCTCCTGTCTGCTTATCTGGCCGTTCCTGTCTGGGATGGCGGCCATCCGCTCGGAGGATAGCAAGGTGGTCAGAAGCGGGCGGCAGCCAGCAAATCGGTCGCGTCAAGCTCCGCGACCTCGGTGACGGCCCGGAGGGCAGTGTGAGCGAGGCCGTGCCCGGGTAGTCGGAGCGCCGTATTGCACCGGAGCCCCGGTGGACAAGACAGTAACGGAGGTACGTCACGTCACCTCAAATCCCGAATGAACCGATAGTGTGCTCCTGACTCGTTATGGTGACCGTTGTCCCCCGATCACCCCGTGTACCAAGGACGCTTGATGTCTGCGCCTTCCTTGCCTTCCACCGCCCCCGAACGCCAAGATGCCGGAGGCCGTGGCAGGCCACGCGGCCGCGGTAAACGTCGTCCGCTCAACGTTCGTGCCTTCCACCTGTGGGCGTCCGTTCTGCCAGCGGCTTTGATGGCCGGACTTGGGCTGGCCGCGGTGACGGTGTTAATCCTGACCAGTCCTTCGTCACCGCAGGCTTGGCCGACACTGGCGGTCATGGCGGGGGGAATGGTGGCCATCATGTGTGTCGCCGTGGTCGTAGCGGATAAGGCGGCGCAGCGGGAGCACCAGATTTCTGACCGTTCGGCCGCCCGTTTCCGAGAAGTGGAGACACGACTCGCGAGCCTGGGGTTCCTGGTTTCTCGCGGACGGCAGGAGCTGCAACGCCTGGCAGAGCGGATGGCCGCCGGCGAGTTTCCCGCACGACGCGGCGTCGACTTCCAGCCCCTGGCGGCCGGCGGCTCCATCAAGCAGCTTGAGGCCGAGATCCAGGAGGCCCAGAACGAGGCCTGGAACGCGGTCATCAACGCGGCGAGCCGGAAGTCGAACAACCGTCCCGCGCATCAGCCCGTCGAGGTCTTCGTCAACCTCGCCCTGCGCATGCAGTCACTGTCTCATCGGGCGATGCGGGGACTCGACGAGCTGGAGAACCAGGTCGAGGATCCGGAGCTGCTCAAGGGCCTGTTCAAGGTCGACCACCTCAGTACTCGCCTGCGCCGGCAGGCCGAGAGCCTCGCCGTGATCGGCGGGGCCGTGCCGAGGCGCCAGTGGAGCAGGCCGGTGGCCACGTACGAGATCCTGCGCTCGGCCATCGCCGAGGTCGAGTACTTCAGCCGCGTCAAAGTGGTGCCGCCGGTCGAGGGAGCCCTGGACGGCGCCGCGGCCGCGGACGTCATCCATCTGCTCGCCGAACTCGTCGAGAACGCCACCAAGTTCTCTCCACCGCACACGCAGGTGCTTCTCCACGCGGAGACCGTGACCGCCGGCTTGGCCGTCGAGATCGAGGACCGCGGCCTCGGCATGTCGCGGGACGCCCAGCGCCGGCTGAACGACATTCTCGCCGCTCCGGAACGAACGGACGTCGACGAACTGGTGCGGGACGGCCGTATCGGACTGCTCGTGGTGTCCGCCCTCTCACGCCGGCACAAGATCGTGGTCAGGCTGCAGACCAACATCTACGGCGGCACCCAGACCATCGTGGTGATCCCCAACGAGTTGATCAATACAGAGTCCCAGGAGCCCGTGTCACGGCAGCCGGCCTCGCCCGAGCCGTCCGACCGTTCGCCCGCCGTGCCGGCCAGTACGCCAGGCTCGCTCTTCTCCCCGAAGTCGCCCTCCGCTCCCCGGCAGGACGCCGCGGTGCCTGCCCCCGGCGCCCGCCCTGACGTCCCGCCGGAGCCCCGGCGGAAGCAGAGCGCCGGCCCGCCCGCCCGGCAAATGGAGAAGCGGCCCGACGCCGGCCCTCCGCGAGGAGCCGGCCAACGCCCGGAACTGCCGAAACGTCGCCCTCAGACGAACATGGCGCCCGGGCTCCGCAACGCTCCCGCGCTCCTGGACGACGATACGGATCTCAACCTCGATCACGGGCTGATGGCGTCATTCATGAAGGGGATGCGCAGTGGGCAGGATGAAGACACGAGAGACGAGACTGGAAACTCCAGTCTGTAGATCACCACACGGTTAGAAGGAGAATCCTGTTGAGCCCCGTCTCTTCGAACACGAACCAAGATCTTGCCTGGCTGCTCAAGGGCTTAGCTCAAGAGGTCCCTGCCATTCGTGGCAGTGTGCTGTTGTCCTCCGACGGACTGGTGAAAGCCTCCCACGGTCTCGACCGCGACAGTTCGGAATATCTCGCGGCCCTCGCGTCCGGCCTTTTCTCCATGGCACGGAGCGCCAGCGACAAATTCGACGGCGCGAGTGAAGTCCGGCAGGTGGTGACCGAACTCAAGTCGAGCCGGCTGTTCATCGCGTGGGCCGGCCACAATTCGGTCATCGCGGTGCTGGCCGGAGAAGACGCGGATCCGGGTGTCGTGGGTTTCGAGATGGCCCGGCTGATCAAGGCCGTCCGTCCCTTCCTGCACACCGCGCCCCGCCCACCGGCGACAGGTTCCGGCGACAGGACCCGATGAACATGGCCGGTGACGACGAAGTATGGCTTGATGACGAAGCAGGCCCGCTGATCCGCCCTTACACGGTCAACTCGGGGCGCACCCGCCCGACCGTGGAGATGGATCTGCTCTCGTTGGTGGTCACCACGGGCAAGCCCAGCCCGGACGTCGATCCGGAACACGTCAAGGTCATCGGCCTGTGCCAGACGCCGCTCTCGGTCGTGGAGGTGGCGGCGCACCTCCGGCTTCCCGTGATGGTCACCAAGGTTCTCCTCTCGGACCTGGTGGACTGCGGAGCCATTGTCATCTGGGCATCGTCCACTTCGTCCAGCCACGTCACCGACCGCGTTCTCCTGGAGAAGTTGCTCGATGGTCTACAACGAATCTGAGATGCCGGCCATCCAGGTGAAAATTCTGATCGCCGGTGGATTCGGCGTCGGAAAGACGACCTTCGTGGGCTCGACGAGCGAGATCGAGCCGCTGAACACCGAAGAGTTGATCACTGCGGCCAGCATGGGCATCGACAACCTCAGCAGGACGGTGGACAAGTCCACGACCACAGTCGCCTTCGACTTCGGCCGGCTCACCATCCCGCAGCACAACATCGTGCTCTATCTGTTCGGAACCCCCGGGCAGGAGCGTTTCTGGTTCATGTGGGATGAGCTGTCCGCGGGCGCGCTCGGGGCCATTGTCCTGGCGGACACCCGGCGGCTTCAGGAGAGTTTCGCCGCCATCGATTTCTTCGAGAATCGGGGCATCCGGTTCCTGGTCGCGGTCAACGTGTTCGACGACGCGTTCCCCTACGAACCGGACGAGGTGCGAGCCGCACTCGAACTCGACTCGCACGTGCCGATCGTCTTGTGCGACGCCCGCGACCGCCGGTCCGCGATGTCGGTGCTCCGGACGTTGATCCAGTATCTCCTCGCCGCCGCGTCCGCTTATTCCGCCTGATACGCGACGGCCGGCGATCGGTTCCGGCACGCGCGGTGGCGTCCTTCGCCGAAACCGACCACCTGTTCGTCACGGCCGATCGACGACCGGGATGTGGATCATGATTGTGGCAGGGGCAGGGAGAGGTACGGGAAGTCCGCGCGAAGCGTCCCAGTGGCCGATCCGGGGTCGAGGCCCATGTCGATCGGCGTGTTGAGCACCAACCTGAACATGACTTCCGGCGTGCAGTCCGTCAGGTTGCGGCCGTTACGCCTGTCGACGGTGAACTCCGCCGCGGTGCCGATCTCGTACCGCAAAATATCGGGAAAAAGCAGGTCGCGAACATGGCGACCATGGCCGGCGGGGTCCGGGTGCGTGCCCATGGCGCCGACCACGTCCGCGGTCAGCTTCTCCACCAGGGCCCCGTAGATGGCGTGGTCCTGCACCGGCTGGGTGGTGTTGTATTCGCTGGAGCGTTCGGTGTCGTCCGGGTTGAAGATGGTGTTGACCAGCGGCTGCGCGCAACGGTTGATCTGACGCCAGCCGCCGGCGTCGGTCGGCAGCACGCTCGTCCCCCAGAAGCCGATGGAGCTCGTCCCGAGCGCGCCGTCGGGGACCTCGAGCACAATGGCGCTGACGTTGGTGCCGCTGAAGACGTTCGCCGCGTTGTTGCGGTCCCAGCCGCCCAGGTCGGGTGGCGTGCCCGTGGCGACGGCCTTCACGACGGCCGTGACGACCGAGCCTTCGATGAAGAAGGGGTCCCCGGCCAACCCGGCCCAGACGCGTACGCCGTCCTTGCCGGTGATCTCCTCCTCGGTCCGCCCCGAGGCCACGCTCACCCCGGCGGCGTAACGGTCGCGCGCGTCCAGGCCGTCGAGCCGGCGCAGGTCGATCGTCTGCCTGCCGTCGGCTTCGCGGGCGCCGAAGGTGGCCCGGAAGGTGATGTCGTGGACCGCGTCGCCGTCCACATCGATGTTGAACTCGTACAGTGCCTCAGGGTGAAAGCCGTCCGTCCCGGACAGCGGGTTCACATTGATGACGAAGACGGTGCCCGAGGTTCCTCGGAAAAGGTAGACATCGCTGATGTCAAGACGCTTGTCCTGACGGGCGAGTGGCGAGTCGAGATGGTGCGACATGAAGCTCCTTGAAAAGGCCGATCATTTACCATGGGTGCGAGATCCGCTGCGTCCACCAGACGACCTTGCCGAATCCCGATACGGCCGCCCTGGAGCCCCAGTCCATTGCCAGGGCGTCCACAATGGCCAGCCCGCGATGGTGCTCGTCGTCGTGCGCGGCCGGGATCAGCCGGGGCGGCCGGGGATCGGGATCGGAGATCTCGAAGCGCAGCGTGTCCCGCGACAAGGTGACGCGAAGGCGGACGAGGCACCCTCTGCGCAGCTCAGGGCGCACATGCGTGGCGGCGTTGGTGACCACTTCCGAGGTGATGAGCTTCGCTTCGTCGATCGTCTCGGCGAACACGCCCCAGAGCGAGAGAGTGTTTTCCACCATGCGACGTACGACGCTCGGCTTGAAGTCGTCCAGATGCCACTCGCAGGACGCCGTCCGCGCCTTTGTCCGCTGCATCATCCGCCACCACTGAATTCGGGACACGCGATTGCTTGTTATGGCGTGTCCGATGTTAGGGCGAGCGGCGGCGGTGCTCCGGTTTCTTTCTGCACAGTGATGCGGTCAGCCGGTTTCATGCTGCTGAGTCAACGTCAGCCAATGGCTCTGTCAGGACGGCCCGACCGAATCGAGGATGCGGAAGGCGAGCACGGCGTCGTGCCGCGCGGAAGGCCCATTGAGCAAGGACCGGGAGAGAATTCCTTCCACGCGGACCAGCCGCTTGCGCACGGCCGGCACGGTCAGTCCCAGCATCGACGCGGTCGCGTCCAGCCGGGCATTGCTCCTCAGCCAGGTCCGCAACGTCTCGAGAAGGCACGGGTCACTTTCATTCAGAGGGGTGAGGTACGACTCCGCCCAGTGGAACACCGCGGGAGTGTCGAGGAGCGCGTCCAGCGTCACATCGCCGGATTCGTCGTTGCCGGGCTGCGACGGCTGAGCGAGGAGGCGTAGCGCGAGCTGCGTTTCCGCCTGGACGGCGAGATCGTTCAGGTCACAGCCCAGAAGCCGCTCGATATGGCGCAACCGGGCGGACAGCGTGTTGCGGTGGATCTTCAGCTGGCGCGTCGCCGCGTTGAAGAAGGCGAGCCACGACGTGAGAGTCTCCTTGAGCTCCTCGGCGTCGGGGTCCTGCGGGCGTTCGGGCCGGTGATCCAGCAGGCGGCTCAGCGACCTGGCCGCCCACCGGTGGCCACGCGCTCCCAGCAGCGACGCTATGTCCTCGCGCGAACTGTACGTCGCGCACCGTGCGTCGATCCCCCTGGCCACCGCGAGCGCGTGAAAGGCCTGCTGGTATCCGGCCGCGATGTCGCGCAGCCGCACGAGCCTCCCGGCTCCGGCGTAGCACCCTGGGTTGCTCGCGACCAGGGAGCGCAACGCCTGGTCCAGCGGGTTGTCCTGCGAGTCGGCAGGGGCCAGGATGATGAGGTGGCCGACATAGACGGGACAGGCCACGATCCACGCCCGTCCCCCGGTGGCCTCGGCGCACGTCCTCGCGTAGTGGGCTCTGCGGTTCGCCGGGGACTCCACGATGTAGACGCGGGTGGGATCGGGAAGCCTCCCCGGCAGAGCTCCGGCGACCCGTTTCGCCGACTGGACCTGGCCGAGCATGAGCAGGTGCAGGACCGCCTCGCGGCTGTGCGACTCGGCCTGCTCGACCTGGCGCGAGTGCCGGCCGAGCTCTTCCATCCGCCACCGCAGCCACAGCAGGCCCGCAGCGTCGGACACCAGGCTCCGGACGTCCGAGGAGAAGGGTTCGTCCCTGGCGACGATGAGAACCGGGTTCGGCTCCTGGCTGCCGATGGACATGATGTGGGCGACCTGCGTACCCAGGCTGATCGCGGCGGATCGGGTCTGCTTGGTGATGACGCGGCGGATGTCCTTCTCCGCCCGGGAGAAGATCTCCTCCGAGGACCTGGGGTAGGCGTACAACGGAGAACCGGAAGGGTCGACCAGCATCGCGTGCCCGGAGATCTGCCGGGCGAGCCATCGCAGGAGACGGCTCAGTCCGTCCGGCCGCAGCGCGATGCGCTGCATCGCCTTCAACTGGTCGGTACGCTCGTGCAGCTCGCGCCGCTGTTCCCGGCGGATGACCGGGTGGATTCCGGCGCAGAAGTGGGGAGCGTCGTCCAACGCGATGAGCAGCGGGACGCCGTGCTCCCTGGCGGCCGGAAGCGACGCGGACAGCACGTCGTCCTCGACGGCTCCCGCGAGGACCACTCCGGCGGCGCTTTCCACGGCCGGCCAGTCGATGCCCGCCCCGGCCGGCAGGACGAGCAGCACGTCGTTCAGCGCGTGAACCGGCGCCCCCGCGCCGGCCGCCCACATCCCCTCGGCGACCGCCGCCACCGGCCTGCCACCATGCCGGACCGCGTCCTCAGGGTCAACGAACCGCAGGCCCAGGCCGGGCCGGCTCACCAGACCACTGAGAGTCGGCATGCGTGCTCCTCTCCGGCGCCGGCGGAGGACCGGCTCGTGCGATCGCCTCCCGCACCGGGCAAACCACACCCTTGTGCTTGATCACACAAAAGTAGCGCGATCAGGGTGAAGGGATACAGCGATGTGCCAGGAGCGCAACCTCGCGCGCCGGGCCTTTCTCGGGCCGAACACGCTGTACGGAGTCTCCGACGCCACGGAGTTCCGGCACAACGCGGTCATGGAGCTGCGGGCCACGCTCGCCCGGTGTCCGTCGGACCCCACGGTGACCGGCCTGATCGACGCTCACAGACCGCGTCGGTGAGTGAGGGGCGATCAGGCGGGGAAGTCCAGGCGGTAGAAGACGGCCATTCGGCGCATGAACGGCAACGTTCTCCCCACCGCGGCCAGCGCGCGGTAACCGGGCCTGAGCTTGTCGTATCCGGGCAGGTCGAAGGCGCTCAACGCGGTGACCAGGCGTAACCGGGGGTCGATGGACGTGAGGTCGGCGGGGCCGTCCACTCCCCAGTGCAGGGTCGCGCCGGCGAGCCGGACCACCCGGTTGATCTTCTGCCAGCTGATGCCGCGCCGGCTGAACGCGTCGAAGACGAACGTGCCGGAGGGGAAGCGATCGATGATCGCGCGGAACAGCGTGTGACCCTCGGCCTCCGTCAGGTACATGGTCAGGCCCTCGGCGACGACCAGCACGGGGAGGTCTCCCTTCACGTGGTCGAGCCAGGTCAGGTCGGTGACGGAGGAGGGGATCGCGGTGTGCTGCTCGCGTGCCGGGTAGAGGCGCTCGCGCAGGTCGATGACCTCGGGGAAGTCGACGTCGTACCAGTGCACGCCGGGGCCGGGGCCGACGCGGTGGGCGCGGGTGTCCATGCCGCATCCCAGGTGCAGCACGATCGCCGCGGGGTGTTCGGCGAGGAAGTCGCGGGTCCAGTCGTCCAAGTGCCTGGCACGCCTGGCGACGGTCACGGCGTCGCCGCGTTTCATGCCGACCTTGGTGAAGTCGGTGTCGATGGCGCGTACCGCTTCGAGTGCCATCGTGTCCCCCAGGATGGGGGTGGGCGACTCGGCGTCGACGGCCCGGCCGTACAGAGTGGCGAGCATGGTCGCCTTCTCACCACTCAGCTGCACTTTTTGCATGTACGTCACGCTACGCCCGTCAGGCGTCACCGGGGACCCTACGGGGACATGTCGGCTCATATCCCCGTACGACGTGATGTGTCAGGACAGGCGGCCCTTACGTCGTAGGTAGCCGGGGTTCTCGACGGCGCGGGCCATCGTCTCGATAGCCAGCTGGGCGCCCAGTTGCGAGGTGACGTTGGAGGCCACGTCCAGCATCGGATTGATCTCCACGACGTCGAAGCCGACGAGCTCGTGCTCGCGGACGATCGCGAAGATCGTCTGGCGGAGCTCCTCGTACGACATGCCGTCGGCCTCGGCGGAGGCGCACCCCGGCACGAGCGGCATGTCGAGCACGTCGATGTCCACGCTGACGTACACCTTCCTGCCCTTGGGCAGGGTCGTGAGCACGTGCTCGACGCCGGCCTTCCTGAATCCCTTCATGGTGAACACGTCGTTGCCGTTGGCGCGGCTCTCGGCGAGGTCGTCCTGGGCGGCGCGCATGCCGCGGCTGCCGATCTGCACGATCTTCTCGACGTTCGGCAGCTTCCCGATCTTCAGCATGGGACTGCCGTTGCCGTACTGGGCTCCGTGGATGAAGGGGCGGTAGTCGAGATGCGCGTCGAAGTGCACGACGCAGATCGGCTCCTCGTAGGCGCGTACGACGCCGTAGGTGACCGAGTGCTCTCCGCCGAGGACGATGGGGACGGCCCCGGCCTCCAGGATCTGCGCGGTGCTGTGGGTGATGTTCTTGAAGGTCTGCTCGGGGTTGGAGTAGATGATGTCGACGTCGCCGCAGTCCACGATGCGCTCGTTGGCGGTTTCGTACTCCAGGTAGCGCCTGTCCTCCTCGATGTCGAAATATCCGGACCTGGCCTGCATGCGGCCGTAGCCCGCGTACCGTACCGACTGCTCCCGGATCGCCCGCGGTGCCATCCGCGCGCCCGGGTACCAGGGCGCGCCCTCGTCGTTGGGCACCCCCAGGATGGCCAGGTCAGCATCGAGCTGCGAGAGGTCGCTCACGATGGGCGACCGCTGGAAGGTCGGGATGCCAACGAACGGAAGGTTGAGCCGTAGATCCGACATGATGCGTGATATTCCTTCTTGTTGGTGGTGCGTCAGGCGTCCAGCCGCAGCTCAAGACGGCGAGCGAAGCGGCTGAGGCCGTAGTTGAGGACGAAGTAGCAGACGGCGGCGAAGCCGAGCACCGCGAACGGCTCGGTGAGCAGCCGGGAGTTGGTGACCTCGACCCGGTGGAAGAACTCGAAGACGCCGATGATCGACACCAGCGATGTGTCCTTGATCAGCTTGATGAACTCCGACACCAGCGCCGGAGCCATGCGGCGCAGCGCCTGGGGCAGCACCACGTCGCGCATCGTGATCGCCTGGGACAGGCCGCAGGCGCGGGCGGCCTCCCATTGCCCGCGCGGCACGGACGCGATGCCCGCGTGCACGATCTCCGCCAGATAGGCGCTGGTGAACACGCCCAGCGCGACCACGCCCGCCCAGAACGGGGTGAGGTCGAAGCCGAGGTCGGACAGGACGAAATAGCAGTAGAGGATGAAGACGATCAGCGGCGCGCTGCGGATGAGCTGGATGTAGCCGATCGCCGGCCACCGGACGAGCCGTGAGCGGGCCGAGCGCATCGCGCCCACCAGCACGCCGAGCACGGCGCTCAGCACGATGGCCAGCACCGCGAGCTTCGCCGTCTCCCAGAGCCCGGCCAGCATGAACGGAAGGTTGTCGGTGATCACGCCCATGGTCACGACTCCAACGCCGGTGTCGGGGCCGCGGTTCTGGCGCCCGGCCGGACTCTGGCCAGCATGCCGCGGACGACGAGACTCAGCAGCGCGGACTCGGCCAGGCAGATCACGACGAAGATGACGAGTGCGGCGGTGTACGCCTCGAACGCGGCGAAGGTGGCCGATTCGATCTGCTGGGCCTGGAAGACGACGTCGGTGACGCCGATGGCCATGACCACGGAGGTGTTCTTGGTGGCGCTGATGTACTGGTTGCCGATCGCGGGGAACGCCAGCGCGAACGCCTGCGGCAGCACCACCGCGCGCATCGCCGCCCAGTAGCCGAGGCCGCCGGCCCTGGCCGCCTCCAACTGCCCTCTGGGCACCGACTGGATCCCGCTGCGCAGCGCCTCCGCGACGTACGCCGAGGTGTAGATGGTCAGGCCGAGCAGCCCGGCGAGGAACTGGTTGGAGTACACCGGGTTCAGCGGCGCCGCGACGGCCCTGACGAGGTCCAGGCTGAACATGCCGAAGCTCCAGAAGACCAGTTGCACGAGCAGCGGCACGTTACGGAAGAACTCGACGTAAGCGGACAGCAGCCAGCGCAGCGGCGCGAGCGCGGGCGCGGTGGACACCCGGCCGAGCGCCACCAGCGTGCCCACCACCGTGGAGCCGATGATGGCGAGCACGGCGAGTTGCAGGCTCACCCAGGCGCCGTGCAGCAGGAAGCTCCTGCCGGGATCGTCGAGCACCACGCTCCAGCTGAGGTCGTTGAACATGGCTCACGCCCCCGAGGGAAGGACGCGGATCTTGTACGGCTCGGGCAGCACCTTGCCCCACCACCTGGTGTAGATGCGGTCGTAGGCGCCGTCCTCGGCCATGCCCATCAGCGCGGCGTTGACCTCGTCGCGCAGGGCGGCGTCACCCTGGCGGAACCCCATGGCGAGCGGTCCCTGAGCGATCCCCGGGCTGACGATCTTGACCTTCTCGCCCGCCTTGTCGGCGGCCGACTTCAGGCCGGTGAGAATGCCGACCGTGGTGCTGACGGCGTCGGCGTCGCCGCGCAGCAGCGACTGCAGGGCCGTGGGCCAGGACTGGAAGCTGAGGATCTTCGCGCCCGGCGCCTTGTCCCGCAGCACACTCTCCTCCGTGGAGCCCTGGACCAGCGCCACGGTTCTGCCGTCGAGCTGGCCTACACCGGTGATCTCGGAGTCGCCGCGCACCATCAGGCGCTGGTCGTCCTCGAAGTACGGCTCGGAGAAGTCGATCGCCTTGTCGCGCGCCCGAGTCGCGATCATGGTCGCGGTGATCACGTCGATCTTTCCGCTGTCCAGGTTGGCCACCCGGTTCTTCGGGTTGACCTCGACGAACCTCGGCCGTACCTTCAGCCGCTCGGCGACCTCCGTGGCGAGATCGATCTCGAAGC
Source organism: Nonomuraea sp. K271 (assembly GCF_009908215.1). Classification (NCBI taxonomy): domain Bacteria; kingdom Bacillati; phylum Actinomycetota; class Actinomycetes; order Streptosporangiales; family Streptosporangiaceae; genus Nonomuraea; species Nonomuraea sp. K271. Next base: position 17,785 of record NZ_JAAAHR010000003.1, read on the forward strand.
CCTCCGGCTCGGTCGCGCCCTGCCCGATCGATCCGAACGGCGGGGTGTCGAACTTGACCCCGAACACGATCTCCCCGCGTTTCCTGATCTTTTCGAGCGAGTTGACCCCGGTGCCGCCCTTGGTCCCCGCCACCGGGGACAGTCCCGCCCTGGGGCGGTCGCCGCAGGCGGTGAGCAGCAGCAGCGCGAGCGCCAGGCACACGACCCGTTTCATCCGTACAGACACCTCTTCGTCAGATATGTGTGACCCGGCGCAGGAACTCCTGGGCCCTCTCGGTCGACGGGCTGGCGAAGAAGTCATCGGGCGCGGCGCTCTCCACGACGCGCCCGGCGTCCATGAACACGACCCGGTCGGCCACCTTGCGCGCGAAACCCATCTCGTGCGTGACCACGACCATGGTCATCCCGCTGCCGGCCAGGTCGACCATGACCTCCAGGACCTCCTGGATCATTTCCGGGTCCAGGGCGCTGGTCGGCTCGTCGAACAGCATGATCGCGGGGTCCATGGCCAGGGCGCGGGCGATCGCCACCCGCTGCTGCTGCCCGCCGGAGAGCTGCGTGGGCAGGCTGTCGGCCTTCTCCGGTATGCCGACCCGTTCCAGCAGTGCCATCGCCCGGCGGCGGGCCGCGTCCTTGGGAAGCTTCTTCACCCTGACGGGGGCGAGCATGATGTTCTGTGCCACCGTCATGTGCGGGTACAGGTTGAAGTGCTGGAAGACGAAGCCCACTCCGCTGCGCAGCTCGTTCAGGTTCGTGGCCCTGTCGTGTGGATCGCAGCCGTTGACCACGATCGTGCCGCCGGAGACGTCCTCCAGGGCGTTGATGCAGCGCAGCAGCGTGCTCTTGCCCGAACCCGACGGGCCGAGCAGGACCACCACCTCTCCTTCGGTGACCGACAGGTCGATGCCGTTCAGCACCGCGAGGTCGCCGTACGACTTCCGTACGCCGGTGAACTCAATGATCGGCATCCGGCTCCAGCCCTCCGTGCGTGTCGTGTCCGGTAGGTCCGGGCATGCCCCAGGTCAGCAGCCGCTCGACGATGGGGGCTGTCTCTTCGGTGAGGAAGCGGCCGGCCTCGTCCAGCAGCCGATCCATGTGGGCGCGCATCGCCTCCTCCGCCGCGTCCGGCCGGCCCACGCCGATCGCGTCGGCGATCCGCTGGTGCTCGACGACCGTGACCTCGCCGGAGCGGTGCGAGTCGAGCACGACGTCCAGGGCCGCCTCCAGACGGTCCAGCGCCGGATCGAGAACGACGTCGAGCATGGCCTTGACGATGGGATTGCGGGTGCACCTGGCCACCCGGCGATGGAAGGTCAGCGCGATGTCGCGCGGCACCTCGTGCACGTCGGCGTAGTGCCTGCCGTGCCGCTCGACCAGCAGGGTGAGCGCCTGCGCCGAGGACCTGTGGTCCTGACAGAGCGCCGCCTCCCTGGCCGCCTCCGGCTCCACCGTCCGCCGTGCGCGCAGCAGGTCGATCAGTCCTTCCGACGTACGTACCTGCGTGCCTTCCAGGAACCGCGTGGCGGTGGTCCGCCCGCGCAACACGACGGCGACGTGCTGGCGGCCGGCCGAGGTGAGCATCCTGCCCTTGGTTCCCGCGGCCACGGTGAGCCCGCGCCGGTCCAGCAGCCGCAGCCGCCGGGCGACGGTGGCCTCGCTGATGTCCAGGCCGGTGCCCTGCTTGAGCACCTGCAGCACCTGCCGCGCGCCCAACGGCTCCGGCGCTCCTGCGAGCACCTCGAGGATGGCGTCAGCCGAGCGTTCCTCCACCTTCACCACACCACTCCCACCGGCGCACTGCTAACCTGTCCGTTAAGACCGTTTTGCGACTATTTGCCGTGTTGGGACATCAGTCAAATCTGACGGACGTCCGTCATGGGTTACAGGAATGGCACTTTTCGGTAAAGGTCGGGTTACGTCGTGAGCTCCGAATGACCGCCGCGAACGGCCCGTCGCCTACAACGGTCGCATCAGATCGAGATCCTCGCCCCAGGCGTCCAGCACCTCGCCGTGCCCGGCCCGCCGCGCCGCCGCCTCTACCTGCGCGAAGAGGCGCCGCTGCACGAGTACGTCGCCCGTCGCCGAGATGCGGTGCACGGCGTCCAGCACCATGTCGGTGTCCCAGCCGGGCAGCGGCTCCCGGCGGAGTTCCCACTCCAGGTACTTGTTGTAGGGGCGGGGACGGCAGTCCATGGCGAAGAGCAGTTCCAGCAGGAACCGCACGCTGTCGGCGGCGTCGAGGCGGGCGGCGAGGAAACGTCCGTCGCGGTCGTTCTTGACCGAGCGGTAAAGGGAGTTGGCATAGGCGTCGAGCCATTCGCCGCAGTCGCGGAACGCCTCGCCGGCGCCGAGCCGCGCCTTGGCCGCCAGGATGCGGGCGATGTCGCCGTCGAGCCGGTCGAGCACGACCGTGGCGCGGGCGAGGGCGTAGCGCTCGAACCCGGGCATGCCCTCCGCGCGGAACTCGGCGAGAGAGACGATGACGAGGTCCAGTTCGGGGGTGCGGTGACCGGTGAACCGGGTGAGGTCCGTCGTGGCGCCGTCGGCGAGGACGACGTACAGGTCGTGGTCGGAGTGCTCGGTCACCATCCCGTCGTGGGCGTGGGAGCCCTTGAGCACGAGCCCGACGACGGCGGGATCGGCGGCGGCGAGTTCGACGAACGCCTGGTAGCTCATGGACATCGTGGCCTCGATGATACGGGTGCGGGAGTGCGAGGACCGCTACCGGAACCGTACGCGAGTAATCCGGTTCCTCACCCTGAGTGAAGGCTCCGGAAATCATTTATCGCAGCCCGCGCAATGCCGTTTGGGCGGAAAGCATTCGCATGGTGATCGTGCGTGATGGTTTCGGCCGTCACGAATCGCCGGTCGAGTGAAAGTTTCACCGGTTCACAAACCATCCTGACCTGGTGACATGCCATTGTCCGCGAACCGCGTGACGACATCGGGAAAATCCCACTGATACGAAAGCGTCCGGCCGACGAATACCGGGCGCGCGTTCAGGGAGACATGACCAACGGCGACGTCACGGGGAGAATTCATCATGGGCGGCAACCTCTTCGGCATGCTCAAAATCCGGGTCGACGACAACGCGAGGAGGGTGGTGGACGCCTGTGTCGGCGAGATCGCCGGTTTCCAGGCGATCGAGTCCCGGGCGCGGGCGTCGATGATGGAGTTCGCGGTCGTCGTACGGCAGCGCACGGCCGAGCTGGCCGCCTCCGGCGAGCCGCTGCTGGAGACTGACCTGGCCTTCATCGAGTCGGTCGGCGAGCAGCGCGGCACGCAGGGCGTGGCGCCGGGCTGCCAGCGCGGCGCGCTGGCGCTGCACGCGGCGTTCACCATGCGGGAGATCTCCGAGGCGGCCGGGCCCGGCGACCTGACCGAGACGATGCGCATGCTCGACTGGCTGGCCCGGCAGGGCGCGCAGGCGCAGGCGGCGTACACCCGGGGCTACTTCAGAGGGTACGAGCGGTTCCTGCCGACGGCCTCGCGCGTCCACCTGCTGGCCACCATGGTGCTGCACGACGACCCCATGGCCGGCGAGCTGGCCGTCAGCCTGGGGGTTCCGGTGACCGAGCACTACCTGGTCACGGTGGTCCGGGTGGCGACGGAGCCGCCGAAGACATGCAGGGAGGAGGTCGTGTGCACCCTGCTGCAGCGGCACCGCATGCCGTTCGGGTGGCAGGAACCGGACGAGTTCGTGGCGCTCGTGCCGTATCACGGGACACGGCCGGAGCAGCGGGCGGCGGCGGAGAGGTCGGGGCTGGAGCTGGCGCAGGCGGTCGCGGAGATCGTGGGGCGGCCGTGCTCGGTGGGCGCCGCCCATGGACGCCGCCGTGCGCTCGTCCAGGCGGCCGCGCTGGCGCGGAAGGTCAGCAGGGTGGCGCCGATCGAGCGCGTGCCGCGCAGGTCGTACGGGGTGGCCGACGTGTTCGCGGAGCTGGGCGCGGTGGAGACCCCGCAGGTGGACCAGTGGTTACGGGAGACGGCGAAGCGGCTCGGCGACGGCCCGGAGCTGGTGTCCACGCTGGACGCCTACTACCGCAACGACATGAACCGCCTGCGTACGGCCGAATCCCTGCACATCCATCCGCGCACCCTCGACTACCGGCTGCGGCGGGTGCGGGAGCTGGTGGGGATCGAGCCGGGCTCGACGCACGGCGTACGGGTGCTGAGCACGACCGTCACCCGGATGCTGGCGGGCGCCTGGACCGAGCACGGCCTGGTCTGATCCCCGGCCTTTGACATCAGTGACAAGCGTCCGCCGGTCGCCACGGCGGAGATTCGCGTGATGTGACGATGCCCGGCGCCGCCGGGGTCGGCGAAGGTGTCACTGACAAGGCACGGCCGGCCGCCAGGAAACCCAGCGAGAGGTCCGACACATGGTCGTACATGCGAGAAGAACGCTCATCGGCGTGCTGGCCGCGATCGCGGCGCTGCTGTTCTCCGTCGCGCTGCACACGGGTTCGGCCACCGCGGCGCCCGAACGCGGGTTCACCGACGAGTCGACCGCGGTGCTCCCGGAGGTCAAGGACGGCAGGGCCTCGCTGGACGCCACGTACTCGTGCTCCCGCAGTGTGCCGATCCCGGCGTACTTCGTCGACATCGACTGCTCGGTGTACAGCGGCGCGATCAGGGTCGTGGTGACCTGCAGCGACGGCTACTGGTTCGCCAGCCCGATCATCTTCGCGGGCTACCGGTTCACCGGGCGGGGCACGTGCGGCCCGCCGTGGACCGTACGGACCACGGACGTCGAGACGGTGTTCTGACCGGATCCCCGGCCGCCCGGGACCACCGGGTGGCCGGGGATCACCCCTCCGGGTAGAAGAGGAACAACGTGCAGCCCGTCGTCGACTGCGGGACGTGCGAGGAGCCCGCGGGGGCGTGGATGAAGGAGCCGGCCGGATAGTCGCGGTCGCCGTCGTTGAAGACGCCGGAGACCACGTAGACCTCCTCGGGGCCGGGTTCGTGCACGTCGATCCCCTGCCAGCGGGCTCCTGGGTCGATCTCCACCACGCAGGCCTTCGCGCCGTTGTCCCCTTGCCACAACATGCGCGCCCGGATGCCCGGGAAGAGGTCGGTCACCGGGGCGTCCTCGACGGAGGACCACACGTACGCGGAGATGCTCTGTTCTGTCGTCATGGTGCCAGCGTGGCGGCCGGTCGGGGCCCCCGACGAGTGTCAGGAATGACATCATCAGGTACTTTCGTGCCATGCATCGGGTGACCGCGCTGATCCGCCCGCCGCAGTCGACGTTCGAGCTCGGCTGCGCGGCCCAGGTGTTCGGGATCGACCGGCCGGGGCTTCCTCTCCGCTACACCTTCACCGTGTGCACGGAACAGCCGGGCCCGGTCGCCACGTACGCCGGCTACGACATGCTCGTGACCGACGGCCTCGACGGGCTCGACCGCGCGGACACGGTGATCGTCCCCGGCTGGCTGCCCGCCACCGACCCGCCCTCGCCGGCGGTCGTCCAGGCGCTGCAGCAGGCCCACGCCCGGGGCACTCGGGTGGTCAGCATCTGCTCCGGTGCGTTCGCGCTGGCCCACGCCGGGCTGCTGGACGGGCGGCGGGCGACCACGCACTGGGCCCTGGCGGACGAGCTGGCCGCGCGGTTCCCGCACGTGCGGATCGACCCGGACGTGCTGTACGTCGACCACGGCGACGTGGCGACCAGCGCCGGCGCCGGGGCCGGCATCGACCTGTGCATGCACCTGGTACGCGGCGACCAGGGCGCCGCGTACGCGGCGCACATCGCGCGGACCATGGTCATGCCGCCCCACCGCGAGGGCGGGCAACTGCAGTATTCCGCGCCGTCGCACCCCGCGCAGATCGACGGCACGCTCGCGCCGCTGCTGGAGTGGGTCATCGGGCGGCTCGGCGAAGCGGTGACCGTCGAGAGCATGGCCGCGCACGCGGGCCTCTCACCGCGCACGCTCACCCGCCGGTTCGTCGACCAGCTCGGCACCAGCCCGGGGCAGTGGCTGCTGGCCCAGCGGATCGCCACGGCCAGGGACCTGCTGGAGTCGTCGGACCTGCCGTTGGACGCGGTCGCCCGCCGCGTCGGCCTTTCCTCGGCCACCAACCTCCGCAGGCGTTTCCTCAACGCCCTCGGCACGACACCAGGCGCCTACCGGCGGGCGTTCCGGGCCCGTCCACGGTGACGGCGCTATTTTCTCCCGCCGGATTTCACGATGAGCCGTTGCGGGCCGTTGACGGTGTTGGCGCTGCCGCGCAGTGAATTGTTGGACCGGTACGAGTCGATCATGTTGGAGAAGTTGCCACTGTTGATCGACCGGCCCTTGCTCCAGTAGTTTCCCGTTTTCCGGGCATTGCCTCGGGGCCGCGGTTTTCCGGATTCCGCGACAACATATGAGGATTGCGCCTGTTTCGCGGCCTGCGCCGGCGCCGCGGTGACGCCGGCCACCAGTCCGCAACCGGCGATGACCAGTACGGTGGTGCGCAGCAGATGGTCCATGTTCCTCGGATTCCGCTCGTGTCGCGGCGACCGTGCCGTCATCGGCGTACGGAGTGGTTCTGGGCTCCGTTGGCCGCGTTACCGCTGCTCGTCGCGTTGTTGCTGTCGGTGGAGCCGTTACCGTTCGCGAAGTTGCCGCTGTTGATGGGATCGCCTTCGCTGTGGTAGTTCCCGCTGTTGGTGGAGTTACCGCTGTTTTCGGCGCCGTTGACGCACTTCGTGGGAGAGTGGGAGGAAGGGGAGTTGTAGTTGACCAGCCGGTTGCCGCAGAAAAGGCCGGGAACCATGGTGATGATCGTGCCCAGGTCGGCGCCGGTCAGCCGGGCGAGTTGGGAAGGCGGCCGTGTTTCCGCCGCCGCATCGGCGGCGCCCGCCAGCATGATGCCGCAACCTGCCAGAACGGCCGCCGCCGACCGCATCACTTTTCTTGCCAGAGATCGCACTACGCCTCCGATTTCAGGGTGCCGGACCAATTACGGCCGCCGCCGAGCGTAGGGACGCCTGCAAAGCGCGGCAACAATGCCGGCGCCTCGCCGGAACTTCCATGAAAGCCGCCCACCCAATGTTTACCGTCGACGGGGAGACGCAGATCACATCACACTTCGCCGGACGGCGGTGGTCGCCATGATGAACACCGTCAACCGCCTCAACGTCATCGTCCGCCAGCCCGACGGCGGCTACGAGCCCGGCAAGTGGGGGTAGTCACGTCCGTTCGGCGCCCGCCGCGAGCAGCTTCTGAGCCAGCTCGCGGCAGCGCCCGCCGAGCTCGGGAGGGTCGAGCACCTCGAAGTCGTGCCCCAGCAGGAGCACGTGCACGAGCACGAGGTCGAGGTTCGCGCCGCCGCTGAGCACCTCACACCGCTCGGCGCCGTGCGGCCGCACCACGGCCGCCGACGCCGACACCTGCGCGCGCACCGTGCCGGCCGGGGCGTGCACGAGGAAACGTGCCTGGCGCGGATAGACGCGGCTGGCCACGCTCTCCTGCACGTACGCCGCCGCGTCGGGCGCCGCGCGCGGGCGGAAGCGCCAGGTCCGTGCCGTCACGCCGGTCATCCGGTCGACGCGGAAGCTGCGCCAGCCGTCGCGGTCGAGGTCGTAGGCGAGGAGATACCAGCGCAGGTCTGAGGCGACCAGACGGTACGGCTCGACCCGCCGCCGTCGCAGCTCGTCGCCCGACGGGTAGTCGAAGCCGGCCTCGACCTCGTCGCGGCAGGCCCTGGCCAGCGTCATGAGCACCTCGGGGTCGACCGGCGTGCGTCCCCTGCCGAACGACTCGACCGAGCCGGAGAGCGCGCGTATCTCGTGCCGCAGCCGCGTGGGCAGCACCTGGTCGAGCTTGGTCATCGCCCGGAGCGCGGCGTCGCCGGCTCCGGCGAGCGCTCCGCCCGCGCCGGCGAGCAGCGAAACCGCGGTGGCGATGGCCTCGTCGTCGTCGAGCAAGAGCGGCGGGAGGTCCTGCCCGCGACCTAGCGTGTAGCCGCCGCCGACGCCCTGGGTGGCGTGCACCGGGTAACCGAGCGTACGCAGCCGCTCGACGTCGCGGCGTACGGTGCGGGGCGTGACCCCAAGGCGGTCGGCGAGCTCGGGGCCGGTCCACACCTGGCGCTGCTGCAGCAGCCCGAGCAAGGTGAGCACCCGCTCGGTCGTGCCCCGCTCGTCGGGGCTCACCACGTCCATGGTGTCCCACCCTGCCAGATAGCGGACCGATTCTGTCCGCTAGAGGGGCGACAGTGACTCCATGGAAACACCAACACACGACTGGAACCGCTCGCTGCGCGAGCAGGCGGAGTGGCACTGGAATCACCACCTCCGGCCGAGGCTCGACGGCCTCACCGACGAGGAATATCTCTGGTCACCGGTGCCGGACGCCTGGAGCGTGCGGCCGCGCGGCACCTCGACGGCGCCCGTACAGGCCGGCGCGGGGGACCACACGATCGACTACGCCTTCCCCGAGCCGTCCCCCGCGCCCTTCACCACGATCGCCTGGCGGCTCGGCCACGTCATCGTCGGCGTGCTCGCCATGCGCAACGCGGCGCACTTCGACGCGCCGCCGGCGTCGTACGAGACCTGGGAGTACGCGGGCGACGCGGCCACCGCGCTCGACCAGTTGGAGACCCAGTTCGACGTCTGGCTGGCCGGGGTGCGCGCCCTCGGCGAGGCCGGGCTCCTGGTCCCGGTCGGCGAGAAGGAGCCCTACCCCGACGCGCCCATGGCGGATCTGGTCCTGCACATCCACCGTGAGCTGATCCATCACATGTCCGAGGTCTGCCTGCTGCGCGACCTCTACCTGCACACGAAAGCCGCGAACGGAGCAGCCCGATGAGCCGTGAGATCCAGGTCACCTTCGACGCCCACGACCCGAAAGCCCTGTCGACCTTCTGGCGGGACGCGCTTGGTTGGGTCCACCCCGGACCGCCCGGGGTTGACCTGCCCGAGGGCGCCGATCCGCTGGCCGCGTGGGAGGACTTCCTGGAGCGCGCCGGCGTGCCCGAGGACCAGCGCAACACGGCGTCGGCCCTCGAAGACCCGGACGGGCGGGGCCCACGCGTGTTCTTCCAGCAGGTGCCGGAGGACAAGGTGGCCAAGAACCGGGTGCACCTGGACATCCGCGCGGCTCCAGGGTTGGAGGGAGCCGCGCGGATGGCCGCGCTGGAAGCCGAGTGCGACCGGCTCGTCTCACTCGGAGCCAAGCGGGTACGCCGCCACGAACCCGACGATCTGATGAGCGCCGGGTTCATCGTGATGACCGACCCGGAAGGCAACGAGTTCTGCCTGGACTGACGCGCCCGGACAGGAACGGCGTCAGTCGAAGAGGGCCACCCCGAGCAGATCCACCAGGCGGTTCAGCTGCGGCCGCGCGTTGCGGATGACGGCTGAACCGCCTGCGGTGAAGGACTGCAGGGCTCGGACCGCCGACACGTCGGCGAAGGTAACGCCGCTGACGTCGATGATCAGATGATCGTCGATGTAGCGGGCCTCGGTCAGTGTGCGCAGGAGCTCTCCGCTGTTGCTGGAGTCGATCTCACCTATGAGGTTGATCACGGAAGGCCCGGCATTGATCGTGCAGGTGACCTGCAGGATGTGGTCCACGTACAACAGATGCTCCGGCGTGGGCGGAGGCGCTGACAACACCATGTCACCCTCATCGGCGCACGAGGTGTCGATTGTGGCGGTGTTTCTGTCTCGGCGCACGTGCCGAGCTGGGTTAATCGGGCGGCGCGATCCGTAAGCTGGGCGCGGCTTGACGGTGTGTCTCGCGTGCGACATCGCTTCCCCCCTGATCATGACGGGCTTGCGGGCCTGGGCGGCTCGACACCTCTACGGTAAACTAGTAAGAACAATACCGGAATACCTTTTCCTCAATCAAACTTCGCACAACGACGTGCGGGTCGGCGTATGCTGCTGGTCATCTCAACATCGGGAGGAGTCTCGCAGGCATGGACAACGATGGTGCACGTCGTGCAGGGTGGACATTCTTGACCAACCACGCCCGGGTGCTCCTGGCCATCGCCGTGGACCCTCGGATGCGCGTACGTGACATCGCCTCGTCGATCGGCATCACCGAGCGTGCCGCCCAGAGCATCGTGTCCGACCTGGAAGAGGCCGGCTATATCAAGCGCAACCGGGTGGGACGCCGCAACCACTACCGCATCGAACCCGGCGTGACCTTCCGTCACCACACCGAGGCCGACATGCCCGTGCAGATGCTGATCGACATCTTCACCCACCGCGAGATACCCGAAGGCGGTGCGAGCTCCCCCCTCCCATCGATGACCGAGGACCGCGGCCGGTCTGGCTAGCCGCTGGACACGACCGACGCCGATCTGTCACTATCTGACCCATGATCGTGAGAAAGGACGACGCCACCCGCATCCGGTGAGCGTCCACGTGCAGCGGGAAGCTGCCGCAATCCGCGAAACATGGCTGGGCAAGGCGTTGTCGACGCGCCCCGCCGGCCGTCCGGCCGCAGAGGCCGCCATCTCGGGCCTCTACCGCCTGATCGGCCTGCCCCCACCCCGATTCCACTGGGTCTCCTCGCCCGCGAAGGGCCTGGCCACCGTGCCACCGGGGACCCGCGCCTGGGAGAGCATCGACCGCCTCACCGAGTGGCCCGTGCCCAGGCGGCTGTCCGCGCTGGCGGCCACGCTGCGCCATGAGCTCGACGCACGGCTCAGGCCACGCGGGCGGCCGTTCGACCAGATCGTCCGCCGTACGACGTACTTCCCGCTCCAGCGCTCCGTCGCCAGCACCCTCGTCCCGCCGCTGAACGCGGCGCACGAGTCGCCGGTGCACCGGCGCACCTGGTACGACACGCTCTCCGTCGCCTGGATCGCCGAGTACGACGCCCTGCGCCGGGCCGCCGGCGCGGTCTTCACCGGCGAGCAGCGCCGGCTCCTCGCCCTGTGGACGGCCGCGACCACGTCGTGCGGCTGGTGGTGGCCGAGGGAGGACACGTGCGTGGTGTCCGAGCGGCCCGTCGCCCTGCACACCGAGGTGTGGGGTGAGAACGGGGAGGTCCGTCCGCACCGGGAGGACGGCCCCGCCGTGCGGTACGCCGACGGCTGGGACCTGCACGCCTGGCACGGCATGCCGGTGCCCGCCTGGGTGATCACCGATCCGAGCGTGCGGCGCATCGCCGACGAGCCGAACGTGGAGGTCAGGCGGTGCGCGATCGAGCACATGGGCTGGTCCGCGTACGTCGACCAGGCCGGGCTGCGGCTCGTCGCGACCGCACCAGACCCCGGCAATCCCGGCTGCGAGCTGCGGCTGTACGACATGCGAGCGGGAACGAGGGTGCTCCTCGCCGTCAACGGATCACAGGAGCGCGACGGCCACCGGCGCCGCTACGGTCTGACCGTGCCGGCCTTCGACGACCCGATCGCCGCCGCCGGCTGGACCTACGGGCTGTCCGCCGAGCACTACTCCCTTCTCCAGCGCAGAACCTGAGGTGATCATCATGACTGTCACTCTGGCCACTCTGACCCGGCGTACCGGCCTCACCGTGCTCGACCACCTCGAGCAGTCGGTCCGCATCCCCGTCGTCGACGGCCTCCAGGCCCAGGGCGACCTCATCGTCATCCCGCTCACGATGCTCGCCGGCTCCGTCCGGGCCGCGCTCCACACCGCGTGGCAGCCCGTGCCGCCGGCGGGCGTCGAACTGCTGCGCGGCGAGGCCGGCGGCAACCCGCACACACTCGTCGCCGACCCCGGCACGTGCCTGTGGACGACGCAGGTGGTCGATCCGGATCATCTGGCGATCGGCATGTTCGAGGCGCGGGCCACCGTCTACCTGCTGCATCCCGAACACGGAGGTACGGGCTGCGCGCCGGGCACGTACGTGGTGCGGCGCCAGCGCGAGCGCGAAGGCCCCAGGATGCGCCTGGTCGCCGACTGACCGTCAGGCGCGCAGGCCGTGGGCCTGGGCCAGCAGCTCGGCCGAGCGCATCCAGGCCTTCCTGTCGGGAGCGGAGAACGCGACGATCAGCTCGTCGGCCTGGGCGTGCTCGGCGAAGCGGGCGACGTAGGCCTCGACCTCCTCGGGGTCGCCGACGGCGGAGTATTTCGCCATCTGCACGAGCTGCTGCCCGGCCGGCGACTCCAGGATCATGTCGGCCTCCTCCTGCGTGAACGTGCGCCCCCGCCCGAGGAACCTGGTCACCCTGAGCCGCTTGGACTCCAGGAACTGCTCCTCGGCCTCCTCCTTCGTCTTGGCGGCGATCACGTTGAGCGCCGCGATGACGTACGGCCGGTCGAGCTGCGCGGACGGCTTGAAGTCGCGCCGGTAGACGGCCACGGCCTCCTCCAGCGCGGTGGGTGCGAAGTGCGAGGCGAACGCATACGGCAGCCCGAGCGCCGCCGCGAGCTGGGCCCCGAACAGGGAGGAGCCGAGGATGTAGAGCGGCACGTCGGTGCCCTTGCCCGGGGTGGCGTCGACGCCGGGAATGCGTGACTCGCCCGTCAGGTAGCCCTGCAGTTCGAGCACGTCCTGCGGGAACGAGTCTGCGGAGGCGGGGCTGCGGCGCAGGGCCCGCATGGTCTGCTGGTCGCTGCCGGGAGCCCGGCCGAGGCCGAGGTCGATGCGGCCGGGGTGGAGGGTCTCCAAGGTGCCGAACTGCTCGGCGATGGTCAGCGGCGCGTGGTTGGGGAGCATGACGCCGCCCGCGCCGAGGCGGATGGTGCTGGTGTGCGCGGCGACGTGAGCGATCAGCACGCTGGTCGCCGAGGAGGCGATGCTCGGCATGTTGTGGTGCTCGGCGTACCAGACGCGTCTGTAACCGAGCTCCTCCGCACGCTGGGCGAGGGCGACGCTGGCGGTGAAGCTGTCGCGCGCCGTCTCGCCCTCACCGATGTGGGCCAGATCAAGGATGGACAGCGGCAGAGCCATGAGTACGCGCCTTTCGAGGAGTGCGGATGGCTCTGTGCAACATCGTATGAAGCGCGGATATTTCGCCGGGCCCCACGGGCCCGGCGATGATCACGAGGCGGTGCAGGTGAGGGTGGACGGGGTGCCGTTCCGACCGCTGTGAGCGGCGAGGAAGCCGAATGTGGCGCTGCCGCCCGCCGCCACGGCGCCGTTCCAGCCGAGGTTGGTCACGGAGACGGAGCCGCCGCCGCCGGACAGGGTGCCGTTCCAGAGCTGCGAGATCGTCTGCCCGTCGGGGAACGTCCAGCCGACCTGCCAGCCGCCGATCGGGGACGAGCCCGTGTTCGTGACGGTGACCTCGCCCTGGAAGCCGCCCTGCCACGCGCTCGTCACCTTGTACGCCGCCGTGCAGCCGCCGTTGCCGGGCGTCGGCGTGACGGTGGGCGTGACGGTCGGCGTGACCGTGGGCGTGACGGTCGGCGAGGGCGCGGCCATGGCCAGGTCGTACGCACGCTGCGGCACGAACTGCCCGGCGGCGGCGATGCACCCGTCGGCCTCGCCGGGCGGCTTGACCCACAGATAGGCGGCGATCGCGGCGTCGCCCGTGTCCGTGGTGCTCCAGATGCCCGTGGCGCGGCCGGGCGGGTCGCACCACTCGCTGCCGGAAGGGCCGTTGCCGTTGCGGCTGGTGTCGATGACCGCCTTGAGCCCGGACACGCCGGTCGCCGCGATCACGCTCTTCGCGTACGACACCAGGCCGGGCGTCGAGCGGTAGTTCGAGGTGTTGACCGCGATGCCGTCGGCGCTGCCGGCCACGTCGGCGCCGTTCAGCCTGGAGGCCGCCTCCGAGGCGGACAGCCAGGCGTCGTGCCCGACGTCGAAGTAGACCTCGGCCTGCGACGACGTGGCCCTGAACGTCCTGCCCGCGTACGCCATGGAGGCCTGGACCTCGGCCTGTTCCGAGCCGTTCATGCAGTTGGACATGATGGCCAGCGCGTCGGGCTCCAGCACGATGGTCGCGGGCCGGCCGCCGAGCCCGGCGGCGATCTCGTCGATCCAGCCGCGGTAGGCGGCGTGGTCGGGGGCGCCGCCGGCGCTGGGGCCGCCGCAGTCGCGGTTCGGCATGGCGTACACGACCATGATGGGGATCTTGCCCGCGGCGGCTGCCGCGCCGACGTACGCGTCGACCTGACCGCGCACGGTCGAGGGGTTGTACGTCGCGAACCACCTGCCCTGCGGCACGGCGGCGATGCGGTCCCTGATCACGGAGGTACGGCTGTCGTCGGGGTTGGCGGCCACCCATTTGGCGGCGTTCGTCTGGGGATCGACGTAGAAGGCGGAGTCGGCGGCCCTGGCCGTGGAGGAGGACAGGACGACCGCTCCTGCCGCGACCGTTGCGGCCGCGGCGAGGAGCACCGCCAGCAGGGGTTTCCTGCGAGACATGGGTTTTACTCCGTCCGTCATGTGGGAGCGCTCCCACCGGCACCCCGGATCGTAGGTAGCCGTCACCTCCCGCACCAAGACATCGGATCGATCACCACGGCATAATCCCAGGTCAGAGGCGCTGCGGAAGCTGAAACTTTCAGCCGGCCAGGCACGCCTCGAAGACCGCGGTGAGGCGGTCGACATCGGCCGGCGTGGGGTCCTGCGGGCCGAGGCGGCGGCGGGTGGCTCCGATGCCGAGGAAGACCGCCGTGGCCATGCGGGCCCTGACCTGTGCGTCGGGGCCGTGGAGCTGCTCGGCGATGGGGTTGAGCACGGCGGTGATGAGCCGCTCACGAGCCAGGGACCGCACCTCGGGGTGGGCCGCGGAACGTTCGAGCGCCCGCAGGATCGGGTTGTCGGGCGGCCGTCGCATCCGCTCGGCGGCATATTCGGCCAGCCGGCGCGGCAGGGCGTCGGCACCATCCTCGAACAGCTTGCTGAGCGTCGGCTCCCCCTGCAGAACGGCGGCGAACAGCCCGGCCTTGGAACCGAAGTAGCGGCCCACCAGGGCGACGTTGGCGTCGGCCGCCGCGGCGATCATGCGTACGGTCACCGTCTCGTAGCCCTGCTCGCCGAACAGCGTGCGCGCCGCCTGCAGAATGCGCTCGCGCGTCGCCTCACGGTCGCGCGGCCTGGCTCCCGCCTCCGTAGCCTGGGCGTCCATACCAGCAACTCTAGTCACCGCAGCCTCCACCTGCGGCTGCGCGCCGCCACCCCCTCCTTGCCGCACGGCTAGTAAACAGGCGTATACTCCGTTGGGTCAAGACTGTATTCAGGGGGGATGTGGTGTCTTGGTAGCCCAGGCACATACGACGGCCCCCACGAAACGGCAGTACACTCACCGCGAAATCCTCGAGGTCATGTCCGGGCTGATGCTCGCGATGCTCACGTCGATGATCTCGACTTCCGTGGTGGGCACCGCGCTGCCGACGATCGTGGGGGAACTCGGCGGTCAGGACCAGTATTCGTGGGTCGCGAGCGCGACCATGCTGACCATGACCGTCTCCACGCCGTTGTGGGGCAAGCTGTCCGACCTGTTCGGCCGCAAGCTGCTCTTCCAGACCGCTCTGGGGTTGTTCGTCGCCGCGTCGGTCGTCGCCGGGATGTCCCAGGACATGGGGCAGCTCATCGCGGCGCGGGCCGCGCAGGGGCTCGGTGTCGGCGGCCTGTCGGCGCTGTCGCAGGTGATCCTCGGGGACATCGTCTCGCCCCGCGAACGCGGCCGCTACTCCGGCTACATGGGGGCGGTCTTCGGGATCTCCACGGTCGCGGGCCCGCTGCTCGGCGGGTTCATCGTGGACGCCGACTGGCTGGGCTGGCGCTGGTGCTTCTACGTGGTCGTGCCGTTCGCCGTGGTGTCCTTCCTGGTGATCCAGAAGGTGCTCAAGCTGCCGGTCGCCAAGCGGGACACCTCGATCGACATCTGGGGCGCGACGACCATCACGGCCAGCGCGAGCGCGCTCATGCTGCTCCTGACGCTCGGGGGCAACGAGTTCGAGTGGAACTCGGTGTGGACCTACTTCCTCGCCGCGATCGCCCTGCTCATGCTGGCGCTCGCCGTGTTGTCCGAGCGGACCGCGCGCGACCCGATCCTGCCGCCGCGATTGTTCCGCAACCGTACGTTCGTGCTCACCAGCCTCGCCTCGCTGTTCGTCGGCATGGCGATGTTCGGCGCGATGATCTACCTGCCGCAGTATCTGCAGATCGTGAAGGGCCTCAGCCCGACCGACTCGGGTCTGATGACGCTGCCCATGGTGGCGGCTCTGTTCGTGTCCGGCGTGGTCTCCGGGAAGATCGTCACCACAACCGGCAGATGGAAATTCTTCCCCGTCGCGGGCCTGCTGGTCGTGGCCGCCGGTCTGCTCCTGCTGTCCAGGCTCCACGTCGACTCCAGCCAGTGGCTCATCGGGTTCGACGTGGCGGTCCTGGGCACCGGGCTCGGCATGTCCATGCAGATGCTGATCCTGGCCGCCCAGAACGGCTCAGAGCCGCGGGACATGGCCTCCACCACGGCGGGCGTCTCGTTCTTCCGCTCGCTGGGCGGCGCCGTCGGCGTGGCCGCGTTCGGCGCGATCCTGACCAACCGGCTCAAGGACGAGATGGCCGAGATGTTGCGGGCCGCGAACATCGCGCTGCCCGGCGGCTCCGACGTCAAGCTCGGCAGCCCCGACGCCATCCAGCAGTTGCCCGGACCGATCAAGCACATCGTGCTGGAGTCGTTCACGCGCGGTCTGGAAACCGTGTTCATGGTGGGCGTGCCCATCGCCCTGCTCGGGTTCGTGGCCACGATCTTCCTCAAGGAGCTGCCGCTGCGCGGGTCGGCCATGGTGGCGCCGCCCGATCCCAAGCCGCTCGGCAAGGACGACCTGGTGCTGGCCGGGCTGCTGCTTGAGCTCGTGGCCCAGCGCGTCGAGCGGGCGAACGGCGAGCGCTCCGCGCTGCTCACCGCCGTCGCCAGGATGGCGCCGCCGGACGGCCGCAGCGAACACGAACGGGCCAGGTCGGTCGCCCAGGACGTGCTGCGGCCCACCTCGCGCGCGCTGATCGCGCAGGCCGCGCCACCGCAGAAAGACCTTGTAACGGGAGGACTCTCGCAATGATTCGCAAGTTTGTCGGCGCCGTCACGGCCTCACTGGCCGCTCTGGCCGGGTTGTGGCTGATGGTCGCGCCTTTCGCCCTCGGCACGCAGGCGGAGACCGGCGACTGGACGGACACCACCCGATCCGAGTTCTTCACCGGGCTCGGCGTGGCCGTCGTGGGGGCCGCGGGGACGATCGCGTTCGCACTGGCCATCCACGCGGACCTGGTGGCGCGCGGCCTGGTCGAGGCGAAGCGGCGCGAACCCGAGCCGTCGCCGGAACCAGTGCCGGCCGCAGCTCCGCAGACGTCGTCCGCGGAGCTGGCCACCCTGCTCGCCCCGCTCGTCGAGGCGCTGCGCGAGGACCTCAACAACAACCCGCGCCGGAACGGCAAGGGTTCCCCGGTGGGAGTGGAGGAGAACCGTTGAAGGCCAAGCTGGGCGTATCCGCCCTCGTCCTGTTGTTCCTCGGCGGCCTGTGGCTCGTCGCGGCCCCGTTCGTTGTCGGCTACCAGCCCCGCGGCGCGGCCTACGTGGACGCGACCGTCAACGACCTGTGGATCGGCGGCTCGATCGCCACGCTCTCGTTCGCGTCCCTCGTGATCTACGCTGCGGACGCGCTGCGCGAGCTGTCCCGCCGCGGCAAGCACGCCGACACCTGACGAGGAACACGCCGTGTTCGGCAGTGGCACGGACCCGCACTGGGGACCGTCGGAGGGCCGGCTCCCCGCAGGGCGGTTCGAGATCGGCAAGGACGGCGCCGGCCTGCTCGTCGTCGGATACGACGGGTCGGACCCGAGCCGCAACGCGCTCGCGTACGCGGCCGGGCTCGCCCGCAGGGACGACGCCGCGCTGGTCGTCGTCTTCGTGGAGTCGCTCTACACCCCGCCGCTGTGGTTCTTCGCCGGCTCGCCCGTCATCCCCGACGCGGCGGCCGACCTCACCGAGGACCTCAGGGACGAGCTGAAGGGCGCAGGCATCCCCTGGCGGTTCGTCAGCGTACGCGGTGACGCGGCGCGGGAGCTGGAGACGCTGGCCGGCGCCTACAAGGCCGACGCCATCGTGGTGGGCCGCTCGCGCTCCAGCCTGGGCGGCTCGGTGGCGGCCAAGCTGGCCAAACGTGCTCGCCGCACGGTGCTCGTCGTCCCCTGACCTGCTCCGACGTCGCATATGGTGGCCAGATGAAACGTACTGCCGCCATGGCGTTCGTGGTGCTCGCGTCCGTTTCGTGTGGGGCTCAGGAGCGGGGCGCGTCGCCCACGACCTCCGTTCCCGTCCCTCCCGCGTCCGACCCGGCACACGAGACGCCGAGGCCTGTGGCCGTCACGCCCAAACCCGAGCCGGCGGGCCCGCCGCCCTTCAGCTCCAAGGTCTCCCGGGTCACCCGCAACCGCCTGCCGCACTCGTGGCAGCCCGGCTGCCCGGTCTCCTACCGGGACCTGCGGCTGGTCACGCTGTCGTACTGGGGGTTCGACGGCAAGCCGCACACCGGGGAAGTGGTGGTGCGCAAGACGGTCACCGACGACATCGTGACGGTCTTCGAGAAGTTGTACGACTGGCGCTGGCCCATCCGGCAGATGAAGCTGGTCGACGCGTACAAGGCGGACGACTACGACTCGATCGACGCCGACAACACCTCGGCCTTCAACTGCCGCCGGGCCACCGGATCGAGCAATTGGTCGAACCACGCCTACGGGGAAGCAATAGACATCAATCCCCGCGAGAATCCGTACGTCACCGCAAGCGGCGACACAGCACACCAGAATGCGAAGAAGTTCACTAAGCGCCCAACTAAGGGTAAAGGTGTGATAAATCCGGGCGACAAGGTCGTCAAGGCGTTCGCCCGGGTCGGCTGGGAGTGGGGCGGCTACTGGTCGGGCACCAAGGACTACCAGCATTTCTCCAAGGGCGGAGGCTGAGCATCACGCCATGACGGTCAGAGACGGCGACGGCTGGACCGAATGCGGCCTGGGGCACCGCCACTGGGGCATCCACGGCGCGTCGGGGCTTCTCGTCGTACACCATGACGACCTCGGCGTCCCGCACGTGCTCATGCAGAAACGCGCCGTGTGGAGCCACCACGGCGGCACGTGGGGCCTGCCGGGCGGAGCCCGCGACAGCCACGAGGACGCCGTCGCCAGTGCGCTGCGCGAGGCCCACGAGGAGGCCGCGCTCGCCGGCGACGCGCTGCGCGTACAAGGCGTCTACCTCGACGACCACGGCGGGTGGGCGTTCGAGACGGTGATCGCCGAGTCGGCCGAACTCCTGGCCGCCGCACCCGCCAACGCCGAGAGCGACGAACTGCGCTGGCTGCCGCTGCCCGAGGTCACCGGCAGGAACCTGCACCCCGGCTTCGCCGCGACGTGGGGCGAGGTGCAGGCGGCGATCACACCCGAGACCATCGTCCTCGACGTGGCCAACATCGTCGGCGCGCGGGCCGAGCACGGCTGGTGGCGCGACCGGCTCGGCGCGGCCACCCGCCTGCTCCAGGACGTCTCCCGGCGCCAGCTCGAACACCCGGTGCTCGCCCAGTGGTTCCCCAGGGTGGTGGCGGTCGTCGAGGGAGCGGCGAGGAACGCGCCGGACGTGCCGGGCATCCAGGTGGTGGCGGCGACCGGCAGCGGCGACGACGCGATCGTCGACGTCGTACGCAGGGCCAGGCCGTGGGAGCGTGTGGTCGTCGTCACCGCGGACCGGGGGCTGAAGGAGCGCGTCGGCGCGCTGGGAGCCGAGACCATGGGCCCGAAGTGGCTCCTGGCACAACTCGGCGTCTGATTTCCGCCGAGGGACTGGGGCGTGTCAGTGGTCGGCGGGCACGACGCTGTCGAAGGCGAACTTCAGCCGCGTCACTTCGAGCACCCGCTGCAGCACCCCGTGCACCCCGACGAGCCCTAACGACCCGGCGTGCTCGGCCACCCTGCGCCGGTGCTCCACCAGCACCCACAGCCCGCTGGAGTCGCAGAACTCGAGTCTGGACGCGTCGATGACGACCTGAACGAAGCCCTCGGCGTAGAGCTTGACCAGCCACTCCTTGAGCAGCGGCGCCGTGAGCTTGTCGAGGTCGCCGTCGAGCCGCACCAGCACGCGCCCGTGCGCGCGCTGCACCTCGACGTCGAGATCCGCCACCTCCTGAACGTACACCGCTGCCACCACAGCCGCTATCGTGGTTTCCGCACGGGAGGGTTCGCATAGTGGACGAGTGCAGCCGCCTTGAAAGCGGCCAGGTCAGCGATGGCCTCGTGGGTTCGAATCCCACACCCTCCGCCACGCTTCAGGGCGCTTGAAGCGCCGTGAGGGTCGTCCGGCCGGCGGGGGCGAGCCGTGTTCTTACAGGTCCCCGCGCTGCCACCGCTCGTTCTCGGCCTCCGGCGCGTGCTCGTCCAGCGGCGGCACCGACACGTCGGTGGCCCACCGCACCAGCAGGCGCACGAACTCCTCGTCCTCATCGTCGGCCCGGCCATGGACGTGGAACCAGGTGATCAGCGCGGCCGCGCCCGGCGCCCACGCGTCGCACGCCGGGCACAGCACCACCCCTGAGCGGCCCTCCACCCGCCCGCCTACCCTGTTGGTCCACCCGTACGGGACCCGCGCCCACAGCAGCGCCTCACCGCGGCAGCGGGGGCACACAGGCGGCTCCGCAGACGTCACCACGTCCACCCGCCGGTTCACAGCGTGATTGCTTCCGGCCCCAGCAGCGCCTTCACATCGGCGGCGAAGCTGGGCTCCGCGTTGACGGGGAAGTCCGGCACCGCCAGCACCGTGGTCCTCCCGGCCGGGCGCTTCAGGTTGATGTGCAGCGGGACCTTGCCCTCGTGCAGCTTCAGCACGTGCCGGAGTTCTTCCAGCAACTGGGGGGTGACGCGTTCCTCCCTGAGCAGAATAGTGATCGGGGCGCCTTCACTGTTGACGCCGGACACGTCGATCGGACTGAGATCCGTCGCGAAGATGCTGATGGCGCCGTCCCGGTTGTTGATCTGGCCACGTACGGCCACCACGATGTCCTCACGCAGCGAGTCGGCGTACAGCACGTAGCTCTTGGGGAAGAACAGGCACTCGACGGCGGCGTCCATGTCCTCGACCGTGGCGATCGCCCAGAGGTTGCCGGCCTTGTTGACTCTCTTGTCCATCTTGGTGACGAGGCCGCACACGGCGACGTCGCCGCGGTCGTCGCGGCCGGACTCCAGCAGGTCCGCGATCGTGGTGTCGCGGTTTCTGGCCAGGATCCGTTCGGTGCCGGCCAGGGGATGGTCGGAGACGTACAGACCGAGCATCTCCCGCTCGAAGTCGAGCTTCGTCTTCTTGTCCCACTCCATGTCGGGGACCGTGACGGTGAACGCCTCGTCGGCGCCCGCGTCGGCCAGGCCGCCGAACAGTGAGTCCTGGCCGTGCGCCTCCTGTTTCTTGATGCCGCTGACCTGGTCGACGGCCTGCTCGTGGACCATGAGGAGGCCCTTGCGCGGGTGGTCGAGCGAGTCGAACGCCCCCGCCTTGATCAACGACTCGATGACCCGCTTGTTGCAGGCGGTCAGCGGGATCTTGCCGAGGAAGTCGTTGAAGTCCTGGTAGAGGCCCTTCTCCTTACGGGCCTTCACGATCGCGTCGACGACGTTCTCACCGACGTTGCGGACCGCGCCCATGCCGAACCGCACCTGGGTGTCGCCGACCGCGACGAAGTCGAGCTGGCTGTCGTTGACGTCCGGGGGCAGGACCTGGATGCCCATTTTGCGGCACTCGGCGAGGTAGACGGCCGCCTTGTCCTTGTCGTCCCCCACGGAGGTCAGCAGGGCGGCCATGTACTCGGCGGGGTAGTTGGCCTTCAGGTACGCGGTCCAGTAGGCGACCAGGCCGTATCCGGCGGTGTGGGACTTGTTGAAGGCGTAGCCGGAGAACGGCAGCATGACGTCCCACAGGGCCTGGATGGCGTCGTCGCTGTAGCCGTTGCCGCGCATGCCCTTCTGGAAGTTGGCGAACTCGGCGTCCAGGATCTCTTTCTTCTTCTTGCCCATGGCGCGGCGCAGCAGGTCGGCGCCGCCCAGGGTGTAGCCGGCCAGCTCGCGCGCGACGGCCATGATCTGCTCCTGGTAGACGAGCAGGTGGAACGTCGGGCCGAGGATCGGGTCCAGGGCCTGCTTCAGCTCCGGGTGGATGGGCTCGATGTCCTGCCGGGCGTTCTTCCTGTGCGCGTAGTTGGTGTGCGCGTTGGCCGCCATCGGGCCAGGGCGGTAGAGGGCGAGCACGGCGGCGATGTCCTCGAACCGGGTCGGCTCCATCAGTTTCAGGAGCTGGCGCATCGGGCCGCCGTCGAGCTGGAACACGCCCAGGGTGTCACCGCGCGCCATGAGCTGGTAGGTCTTCGCGTCGTCGAGCGGGATGGTCAAGGTGTCGAGCGTGATGCCACGGTTCTGCTCTATGATCTTGATCGCGTGGTCGATGATGCCCAGGTTGCGCAGACCCAGGAAGTCCATCTTGACCAGGCCCATGTCCTCGCACGAGGGATAGTCGAACCCGGTGATGATCACGCCGTCCTTGTCCCGCCGGTGCAAGGGGATCAGGTCCATCAGCGGCGCCGAGGACAGGATGACCGCGGCCGCGTGCACACCGGTGCCGCGGATCAGGCCCTCGATGCCGCGGCCGGTGTCGATCACCTTCTTCACGTCCGGGTCGCTCTCGTACAGCGCCCGGATCTCCCCGCCCTCGTTGTAGCGCGGGTGATCCTCGTTGAACATGTCCGACAGAGGGACGCCCTTGCCCATGACGTCCGGCGGCATCGCCTTGGTGATCTTGTCGCCGACGGCGAACGGATAGCCGAGAATGCGGGACGCGTCCTTGACGGCGGCCTTGGCCTTGATCGTGCCGAACGTGTTGACCTGCGCGGTCATCGCGCTGCCGTACTTGTCGGTGACGTAGTTGACCATCCGGTCCCGGTGACGGTCGTCGAAGTCGAGGTCGACGTCCGGCGGGTTGATCCGCTCCGGATTCAGGAACCGCTCGAACAGCAGGCCGTGCTCCAGCGGATCGAGCTCCGTGATCCGGGTGGCGTAGGCGACGATCGATCCGGTGGCGCTGCCACGACCGGGACCCACCGGGATGCCGTTGTCCCGGGCGAAGCGGCAGATGTCAGCCACCACGAGGAAGTAGGACGAGAAGCCCATCGGCCCGATGACCTTCATCTCGGTTTCGTACCGCTCCGTCACCTCGGCGGGCACCGGGGTGCCGTACCGCATCTCCAGGCCGCGCTCCACCTCCTGACGTAGCCACGACTCCTGTGTCTCGCCCTCGGGCACGTCAGGATAGTCAGGCATGCGATCCACATGGGCGAACACGTCGCTGTAGTCGTCGACCATCTCGGCGACGAGCAGCGTGTTGTCGCACGCCTCCGGAAGTTCGGGGAACAGCGCGTACATGTCGTCGGCCGGCTTGAGGTAGTAGCCGGAGCCGTTGAACCGGAACCGGTTGGGGTCGTCCTTGTTCTTGCCGACTCCGACGCACAGGAGGCTGTCGTGGGCGTCGGCCTGGTCCTCGGTGACGTAGTGGGAGTCGTTGGTGGCCAGCAGCGGGATGTCGAGCTGCCTGGCCAGCCGCAGCAAGTCGGCCCGCACCTCCCGCTCGATGTCGATGCCGTGGTCCATCAACTCCAGGAAGTAGTTCTCCTTACCGAAGATCTCCTGATATTCGCCGGCGACCCTGACGGCCTCGTCGTACTGGCCGAGCCGCAAACGCGTCTGTACGGCGCCGGACGGGCAGCCGGTGGTGGCGATGATCCCGGACGCGTGCTGCGAGACCAGATCCTGGTCCATGCGGGGCTTGCCGTAGTAACCCTCGACCGACGCGAGCGACGACAGCCGGAACAGATTCCGCAGCCCGTCCGCGTCCTTCGCCCACATGGTCATGTGGGTGAACCGGCCGCCGCCGGAGACGTCCTTGCCGCCCTCGCTGTCCGCGACACCGGTCTCGGCACGAGAACCCCAGAAGACCGGTTTCTTGAAGAACCGGGACTCGGGCGCCACGTAGGCTTCGATCCCGATGATCGGCTTGACGGGGCTGTCCTTCGCCACCTTCTGGAACTCGTACGCACCGAACATGTTGCCGTGATCCGACATGGCGATGGCCGGCATATCAAGCCGCGCCGCCTCCTTGAACAGCGGTTTGATCTTGGCCGCTCCGTCCAGCATGCTGTACTCAGTGTGTACGTGCAGATGCACGAACGACTTGCCCACCCGTCCACCGACCTCACTTCAGCCCGACCCGTCGCCTGAGCCTATTCCGTCCCGCGGGACCGATGGGCGTCGCGCTTCCAAGGGGTGGACATTCGCGGAGGGCGTTCCCGCGCCGTCTCACGACCCCGCTATGCCGGCCCCCGCGGCCTCACTCGGGGAGACCCGCGAAGCCGTCGCCCACGCAGGCGGCGAGTTGCAGGTAGGAGTCCCTGGTGGTCTCCTGGAGCCGGTCCAGGTCCATCTCCGCGCCCTCCTCCAGGTGCGGGTCGTACGGCACCCGGATCACCGCGCGGCACCTGGCGGCGAAATGGGCCTCCAGCTTCTTGATGTCGACCGCCGACTTCGAGCGTGGCCTGACGCTGCACAGCACCACGGTCGCGTTCTTCACCAGGTCGCCGTACTGATGCGCCTCCAGCCAGTCGAGCGTCGCCGACGCCGCCCTGGCGCCGTCCACGGACGGCGAGCTGACCAGCACGATCTGGTCGGCGAGCCCGAGCACGCCGCCCATGGCGGAGTGGAGCAGGCCGGTGCCGCAGTCGGTGATGCAGATGGAGTAGAAGTTCTCCAGCACCTGGGAGACGGCCTGGTAGTCGCCGCCACTGAACGCCTCGGAGACCGACGGATCGCGGTCGGAGGCGAGCACCTCAAGCCGGGAGCCCGCCTGCGAGGTGAACGCCCTGATGTCGACGTAGCGCCTGACCTGGTCGCGCTCGTTGAGCAGGTCTCGTACGGTCGCCGACGTCTCCAGGACGAGCTTGTCGGAGAGCGTGCCCCTGTCGGGGTTGGCGTCCACGGCGATGACCCGGTCGCCGCGGATCTGGGCGAGGGTGGCGCCGAGGCCGACCGTGGTCGTGGTCTTGCCCACGCCGCCCTTGAGGCTCAGCACGGCCACACGGTGGTGCCCGGCGGTCACCGGAGTGCGGGCCCTGGTGACGAGCTCGCGGCGGCGGCGCACCTCAGGAGGTTCGCCTGGCTTGATCCAGCCTCCCGACGCCTTGTACACCACCCGGCGCCACCCCTTGGAAGGAGCGTTACGCCGTCCGCGTAGCAGGGACTCCGGGTCGAGGCTATCGGCGGTCGGCCTGCCGGTGACCGGGGGCCTGGGCGGGGCGCTGAAGACGTGCGCCGGAGCGGGACGGCGGCGCGGCGGCGGGATGTCCCGCTCTGCGGGCCGCCACTCGGGCTGGTCGCCCCACGGCGACCCCTCCTGCTCGGCGGCCCGCCGTCCGGCGTCGTGCCGCGGCCCTTCCTGCGCCGCCCGGCCGTGCTGGCCTCCGCCACCCAGCGGGTCGCCGTGCGGAGGCGTGTCGCGCTGGGACCCGTCGTGCGCAAGCCCGCCGCCCAGCGGATCGTCGTGGGCCGAGCGGTTCTGGCGCTGAGAGCGTTCCAGCCGCATGGGGCGGTCCTGGCGCTGGGAACGGTCCTCCTGGACCGGCTCGGTCCACTGGAAGCGCTCCTCGGGCTGCGGACGCTCCTCGGGCTCTGCGCGCTGCTCGGAGGCGGCCCAGTGCGGCCCGGAGTCGGTCCAGCGCGGGCTCTCGTTCCTCGGCAGGGTCTCGTCGGAACCGGCCCATCCCAGGGACTCGTCCCGTGGCTGGCTAACGTCGGATCCGGCCCACTTCGGCGGCTCGTTCCTGGGGAGCGTACTGCTCTCCCAGCCGGGCTTGTCGTCCCAGGAGGGCTTCTCCTCCGTACGGGGGCCCTGCTCGGCGGGCTTCTCCTCCGCGCGCGGCCCCTCCTCGGCCGCGGCCGGCGAACGGACCTCCGGCGCGTCCTCACCGGACGGGTCTTCGGCCGGCCCTTCCTTCAGCCCGGCAGAAGACCCGGCGGACGGCGACGGCGTTGCGGACTGCTCCGGAGGCTGGGAGGCGGACAACTCCGCGGGTGGCGGCCACTCGGGTGGCGTGGGCCACGGATCGTCCGCGGGCTCCGCCGCCTTGTCCTTCGCGGCCGGCTCCGGAGGAGTGAACGACAGGGTAAAGGTCTCGGTGTCGTCGGGGCGCGGCAGCGGCTTCAGCGGGGTGGTGAAGGGGTCGTCGGCGGGCCGCGCCGCCGGCTCGTCCGTCGTGGCCGGCGAGCCCGTTCCGGTCTCGCCGAGCCACTCCGCGGCCTCGCTCTCCCCTTCAGGCACATCCTCAGCCGCGGCGGTGCCGTACACGGAGTCGGCGGCCGCGCGGAACAACGGCGGCGTCGGCGTCTCGTGCTGCTGGGGCACCAGCTTCCACGGGTCCTGGGGGTACGGCGAGGCGACCGGCTCGTCGGCGGAGGCAGTCGAGGCGCTGACAGAGACGGGGGACTCCTCCGTCTCCTTGATCGCGTCGAGCCATGCCAGCTGTTCCTCGAGAGATTCTTCTCGATCGTGTCTTGCCACCGTGTTCCCCCTCGGGTGGGTCTAAAGGGGCAGCAAATACCTTGCAGATTAACGCCACCCGCCAGTACGCAGCCCGCCAACCCACAACTTCTTTGCCCGGCTACCGTGGTTCGCATGCGAGCCATTGAGATCACCGAGCCGGGCGGCCCCGAGGTGCTGGAGTGGCACGAGGTGCCCGATCCCGAAGTCGGGCGCGGAGACGTGCTCATCGACGTGACCGCCTCCGCGGTCAATCGGGCCGATGTCCTGCAGCGTCAGGGCTTCTACGACCCGCCTCCCGGCACGTCGCCCTACCCGGGGCTGGAGGCCTCGGGCGTGGTGGCCGAAGTGGGCGCCGACGTCGAGCAGTTCAAGCCCGGCGACGCCGTGTGCGCGCTGCTCGGCGGCGGTGGTTACGCCGAACGCGTAGCCGTGCCGTGGCAGCAGGTCATGCCGGTGCCCGACCGGGTGTCGCCGCGCGAGGCGGCCGGCCTTCCCGAGGTGGCCTGCACGGTCTGGTCCAACGTGTTCATGATCGGGCGGCTGCGCAAGGGCGAGACCCTCCTGGTGCACGGCGGCGCGAGCGGGATCGGCACGTTCGCGGTGCAGCTGGCCAAGGCGCTCGGCTCCCACGTGGTCGCGACCGTCGGCTCGGCGGAGAAGGCCGAGCGGGTCAAGGAGCTCGGCGCCGACGAGGTGATCAACTACCGCGAGGAGAACTTCGCCGACAAGGTACGCGCGGACGTCATCCTCGACATCATGGGCGCGAAATACCTGGCGGGCAACGTCAAGGCGCTGCGCACCGGCGGGCGGCTGGTGATCATCGGGCTGCAGGGCGGTCGCAAGGCGGAGCTCGACCTGGGCGCCATGCTCGCCAAGCGCGCCTCGGTGCACGCGACAGGGCTGCGCTCGCGTCCCGTCGAGGAGAAGGGCGTGATCGTACGCAGCGTCGTCGACAACGTCTGGCCGCTGGTCGGCGCCGGTGCGGTGCGTCCCGTGGTCCACGCGGAGGTGCCCATGGCCGACGCCGCGCAGGCGCATCGATTGTTGGATTCGGGGGAGCACGTCGGCAAGATCCTGCTAGTACGGTGAGAGTTATGAACGCTGAGGACAACAACACCCCCCACATCGTGGTGGTGGGCCCCGACTTCCAAGGTCAGGGCGATAGCGGCGGCGAGGAAGACCGGTCGGTCACCAACCTGGTCGAGCAGCCCGCGAAGGTGATGCGGATCGGCAGCATGATCAGGCAGCTGCTCGAAGAGGTCCGTGCGGCTCCTCTCGACGAGGCCAGCCGCAAGCGGCTGAAGGAGATCCACGAGTCCTCCATCAAGGAGCTCGAGGACGGCTTGGCGCCGGAGCTGGTCGACGAGCTGGAGCGCCTGTCGCTCCCGTTCACCGACGAGACGGGCACGCCGCCGAGCGAGGCCGAGTTGCGCATCGCGCACGCCCAGCTGGTCGGCTGGCTCGAAGGGTTGTTCCACGGCATCCAGACCACGCTGTTCGCGCAGCAGATGGCCGCCCGTGCCCAGCTTGAGCAGATGCGCAGGGCGCTGCCCGGGGTGCCGCACGGGGATGAGCCGCAGCAGCGGCCGCCCGGTGGTTCCGGCCCTTATCTGTAGAGCTTCTCGATCACCTGCGCGACGCCGTCGTCGTCGTTGGTTCCGGTCACATGGTCGACCGCTGCCAGCACGTCCGGATGCGCGTTCGCGACGGCGTACGACGTGCCTGCCCAGCTCAGCATGGGCAGGTCGTTTGGCATGTCACCGAACGCCACGGCCTGTGCGGGTTTGATCTCGTGACGTCCGGCGAGGACCGCAAGGGCGCTGGCCTTCGTGACGCCCTGGGCGCTCATCTCGATCAGTCCCCTCCGGCTGGAGTGGGTGGCGGTCACCAGATGCCCCACCAGTTCGTGCACGGTCGCCTGGAGCTCGTCCGCGCCCATGCCGGGGTGCAGGGCCAGCAGTTTGGCGCACGGACGTGCGGTGAGAGAGTCGGCGTGTACGGTCCCCTTGGCCTTGTCAAGGGCGCCGAGGAGGAAATCCGACTCGTGCGCAAAACCGGCTTCGTACTCGACCGAAAATGCGAGATCGGACACGTTCGCTCTTAGCTGAGCCACGACTTCCTCGAGTACGTCGACGGTGATCAGGTGAGATTCCACTATCCGTTCGGTATGGAGATCGTAGATCAGAGCTCCGTTCGCACAGATGGCGATCCCGTGGTGACGCACAGCACCCGCCACCCCGCCCATCCACCGCGGCGGCCGCCCCGTCACGAACACCAGCGCCGCCCCGGATTCCTCGACTTTGGCGAAGGCCGCGGCCGTGCGGGGAGACACGGTTCCGTCGGTGCGCAACGCGGTTCCGTCGAGGTCGGTGGCCACTAGACGCGGTGCGGGAAGACTCTGCATAACACGTTCCAGTTTGCCTGGTGATGCCGCCTGACAGAAATCTTCCTAGGGACGGGAACACCAACGCGCCAGAATGGTGTTAGATGTGATGGCGTTGTATTAGCTGATCCCGTAGTGAAAACCAGCATGACTTTGTCTGAGCCACCCCGGGTGCTTGCTGTACGACACACCGGGATCCACGAGGTGTGGGTCCCATAGATTCACATCCTGAGGGAGAGCTTTTATGGCTCAGGGAACCGTCAAGTGGTTCAACGCCGAGAAGGGCTTCGGCTTCATCGCCCCGGACGGCGGTGCGCCGGACGTGTTCGTGCACTTCTCCGAGATCGTCGGCAACGGCTACCGCAGCCTTGAAGACGGCCAGCGGGTCGAGTTCGAGATCACGCAGGGCCAGAAGGGGCCGCAGGCCTCGCAGGTCCGAGCCATCTGACCTGTAGCAGCGAGACAGACCGGGGTCCGCATTCCAGCGGGCTCCGGTCTTCGCATGTGTCGGCTTGGTCACGGCTGTGACTCGACTCACCCCTCCGTTGAACCGCCGCACTCCCTGATACATCGACCTCTATATGAGGTATGCGTGGTCATGTCACCCCGTGACCGTCGCCGGGGTCTTCGTGCTGCTCGTCAACGACCATCTGCTCAAGCAGGCCTGGCCCGGGTTCGTCACGGGCAAACTCAGCGACGTCGCCGGGCTCGTGGTGGCGCCCGCCCTGCTGGCGCTGCTCTTCTGGCGCCGGGCCGACCTGGCGGCCACCGTGCTCACCGGAGCGCTGTTCGCGCTCGTGAAAGCGACGGAGACGGGCGCTGGGGCCGCCTCCCAGGTCTGGACCCTCGTGGCGGGCCCGTCGCGCGTCCTCGCCGATCCTACGGACCTGCTGGCCCTCCCGGCGCTCGCGCTGGCCTGGTGGGTACGCGGCCGCAGCCTCCACACCCCCTCCCCGAAGTGGCGTGTCATCGCGGCGATGCCGCTGACCGTGCTGGCGGTGGCCGCGACGTCGGCCGTCCAGCTGCCCGCGGCCGAGTCCGTCGAGGTGGACGGCGACCGGATCGTCGTCCACGTCGCGGACGGCCTGGACCAGATCTCCCGCGACGGCGGGGCCACCTGGTCGGCGACCGGCGGCCACGAGTCGGCGGCCGAGCCAAGGAGCCTGCAGAGCGCCGCGTGCGTGCCCATGCAGGCCACCCGGTGCTACCGGGTGGTTCCCGAGAGGATCGCCGTCGAGCAGTCCGACGACGGCGGCCGGACGTGGCAGCCGTCGTGGGAGATGTCCGACGACGACCGCGAACGGCTGCGCAGGACCTACTCCGGCAGCCACGAACACCTCTCGATGGCCCTGGCCGCGCAGACCCGGCCGGGCGGGCACGTCGTGGTCGTCGCCAACGGCCTGGACGGCATCGTCGTCCGCGACGTCCAGGGGACGTGGCGGCGGGTGGGCTGGCCCGGCCCGGCCGCGGAGCAGGCCGCCACCGTGGACGTGAGCCTGGAGCGCAATGTGGCGCTCTTCCTGGCCGCCTGCCTGTTGTTCGGCGGCGTCGGGGCGGGGCTGCGCGAGTTCCACCGGGTGTACACCGGCTTCGCCGTCCTCGCCTGCCTGGGCCCCTTCACCATGGTGGCCGAGACCTCCCTTGTGGAACAGGACGGGTCCGGCCTGGTCGTGCTCGGCTGGGTCATGGGCACGCTCGGCACCTTGGTCTGCGGCGTGCTGGCCTTCGCCGGCCGGGCGCGTCCCGTGACGGCGGTGGTCGGCGTCGTCGGCGCGCCCCTCGTCTACGCGGCCGTCTACCTGCCCTTCCGCGGCTGGGCCCGCGGCGCGCCCGGCACGTACGAGGTCGCCGTCGCGATCGCCGCCGTGCTCACCGCTGTCGTCCTGGTGGCGGTAGCCGCCCTCATCAGGCGGGACGCGAGCCGGCCAGGCCCGTGACCCGGCGAGCCTGCTCCCGTAGGCGACTCCACCCATCTGCTACTCTGTGACACAGATTGATTACTTTGCGTCACAATGGGGGATAGGGTGAAAGTCGCCTGCGTCGGCGGTGGACCCGCCAACCTGTACTTCTCGATCCTGATGAAACGTGTGGATCCGTCCCACGACATCACCATCTACGAACGGAACCCGGCCGGCTCGACGTACGGCTGGGGCGTGACCTACTGGGACGAACTGTTCAACGATCTTCACCGGGCCGA
Organism: Nonomuraea sp. K271; assembly: GCF_009908215.1. Classification (NCBI taxonomy): domain Bacteria; kingdom Bacillati; phylum Actinomycetota; class Actinomycetes; order Streptosporangiales; family Streptosporangiaceae; genus Nonomuraea; species Nonomuraea sp. K271. The sequence continues at coordinate 48,840 of NZ_JAAAHR010000003.1, forward strand.
CGCCGACTCGGCGCGGGCCATCAGCGAGAGTTCGGTCCGCTGGGACTCCTGGGTCACCGACATCCGCGACCGCGCCACGGTGACGGTCGAGCAGGGGGAGGCCGGCTACGGCATCAGCCGCCGCCGGCTGCTCGGCATCCTCGCGGAACGGGCCGAATCGCTCGGCGTACGCATCGAGTGGGAGCACGAGATCGACGGCGAGCACGACTTCGGCGACGCCGACCTCGTCGTGGCGGGCGACGGCGTCAACAGCGTGCTGCGCGAACGCCACGCCGAGCACTTCGGCCCCGAGTTCGTGACCGGCCAGAACATCTACATCTGGCTCGGCACCACCAAGATCTTCGACGCGTTCGTCTTCGCTTTCGTGGAGACCGAGCACGGCTGGATCTGGTGTTACGGCTACAAGTACAGCCAGGAGCACAGCACCTGCGTCATCGAGTGCACCCCGGAGACCTGGCGGGGGCTCGGGCTCGACCAGGGCAAGGAGGCCGACAGCCTGGCCATCCTGGAGAAGCTCTTCGCCGACATCCTCGACGGGCACCCGCTGATCGGGCGGGCGCAGGCCGACGGCACCGCGCACTGGCTGCACTTCCGTACGCTGACCAACCGCACGTGGCACCACGGCAACATCGTCCTGGTGGGCGACGCCGCGCACACCACACACTATTCGATCGGCGCGGGCACCGCGCTGGCCCTGGCGGACGCCTCCGTGCTGGCCAAGGCGCTGTTCGAGGAGAAAGACCTCGACAAGGCCCTGACCGCCTATGAGCACGAGTCGAAGTCGAAGCTCCGCTCGCCGCAACGCGCCGCCCGCAACAGCGCCCGATGGTTCGAGAACCTGCCGCGCTACATCGACCGCTCACCCATGCAGGTGATCACGCTGCTCGGGCAGCGGCACTCGGTGATACAGCCGTACGTCCCGCCGGGGCTCTACTACCAGTTCGACCGGATCGCCGGGCGGGTCGGGGGGCTCTTCGGGTTCGGGCGCTGAGGCGGCGGGCTATTTGGCCGGCTCCAGCACGTCGAGGCCGACGTAGGGGCGCAGCGCCTGCGGGACCACCACGGAGCCGTCGGCCTGCTGGTGGTTCTCCAGGATCGCGACGATCCAGCGGGTCGTGGCCAGCGTGCCGTTCAGCGTGGCCAGGTGCTCGGGCTTGCCGTCCTTGTCGCGATAGCGCACGGCGAGCCTGCGCGCCTGGAACTCGGTGCAGTTGGAGGTCGAGGTCAGCTCGCGGTAGCGGCCCTGGGTCGGGATCCACGCCTCGCAGTCGAACTTGCGGGCCGCCGACATGCCGAGGTCGCCCGCCGCCGTGTCGATGACGCGGTAGGGGACCTCGATCTTGGCCAGCATCTCCTTCTCCCAGCCGAGCAGGCGCCGGTGCTCCTCGGAGGCATCCTCCGGGCGCACATAGGAGAACATCTCCACCTTGTCGAACTGGTGGACCCGGATGATGCCCCTGGTGTCCTTGCCGTACGAACCCGCCTCGCGGCGGAAGCACGACGACCAGCCCGCGTAGCGCAGCGGCAGGTCGTCGGCCGCGAGGATCTCCTGCGCGTGATAGCCGGCCAGCGACACCTCGGAGGTGCCCACCAGATAGAGGTCGTCCTCGGGCAGGCGGTAGATCTCCTTGTCGTGGGCCACGTGGAAACCGGTGCCCTGCATGGTCTCCGGCTTGACCAGCACCGGAGTGATCATGGGCGTGAACCCGGCCTCGATCGCCTGCTGCATGGCCATGTTGAGCAGGCCGAGCTGCAGCCGCGCGCCGACGCCCCTCAGGAAGAAGAACCGCGAGCCGGACACCTTGGCGCCCCGCTCCATGTCGATGGCCCCGAGCGCCTCGCCCAGTTCCAGATGGTCCTTCGGCGTGAAGTCGAACGTGCGCGGCTCGCCGTGGGTCTCCAGCACGACGTAGTCGTCCTCACCGCCCTCCGGAGCGCCCTGCTCGACGAGGTTGGGCACCGTCTGGAGCACCTCGTCGAGCTCGGCCGCCAGCTTCTCCGCCTCGGCGTCGGCGGCCTTGACCTGGCTCGCGAGGTTCTTGGCCCGCTGGAGCAGCGCGGCCTTCTCCTCGCCCTGCGCCTTGGACACCGACTTTCCCATACTCTTCTGCTCGGCGCGCATGGACTCGAACGCGGTCAGCGCGGACCGCCGGCGTTCGTCCAGGTCGAGCAGCGTGTCGACGACGGAGTCGTCCTCACCGCGGGCACGCTGCGACGCCCGTAGCCGGTCGGGATCCTCACGAAGGGTACGCAGGTCAATCACAAGGAAAGGCTACCGGCGCCGGACAGCGGCCCGCCCCTCCATTTCCCCGAGTCGCCACACCACCCGTGTACCGGGTGGTCGGTGATCAGACCTGGCCGGCGCGGACCCGCGCCAGCCACTCGGCCGCCTCGCCGAACGCGTCGTCGGACGTGCCGCGCCTGATCCGCGTCGTCACCCCGTCGGCCCGCGGATAGCTGCCCAGGAACCGCACCTCGCCGCAGACCCGGTGCAGCCCCGCGATCGCCTCGCCCACGCGGGCGTCGGTGATGTGACCCTCGAAGTCGAAGTGGAAGAAGTAGCGGCCGATGCCGTCGCCGGTCGGCCGCGACTCGATGCGCGTCAGGTTGACCCCGCGCACCGAGAACTCCGTCAGCATCTCCAGCAGCGCGCCCGGGTGGTCGTCGGCGAGGAAGACGACCAGCGTGGTGCGGTCGGAGCCGGTCGGTTCGGGCAGCGGCTGAGGAGGGCCTACCCGGACGAACCTGGTCACCGTGTCGGACCTGTCGCCGATGTCGGCGGCCAGCTCGACCAGCCCGTAGTGCTCGCCCGCGATGCGGGCGGCGATGGCCGCGTCGTACGGAGACCCGGGTAGCGACACCTCCTGGGCCGCGGCCGCCGTCGAAGGGGCGGCCACCACGACGGCGTCGGGCAGCTCGCGGGAGATGAAGGCGCGGCACTGGGTGATGGCCGCCGGATGCGTGTAGACCCGCTTGACGTGGACGATCTCGGTGTCGGGCCGGGCCAGCAGCGAGAACTGCACGGGCAGCAGCAACTCGGCCGTGATGAGCAGCGGCTCGCCCCAGGCGAACTCGTCGAGCGTCGTGGTGATGGCGCCCTCGATCGAGTTCTCCAGCGGCACGACGGCGCCGTCGGCATCGCCCGCGCGGGCGGCGTTGAGCGCGGCGCTCACGTTGGCGCAGGGCAGGCGCTCGGCGGTGGGGTCGAGCAGCCGCAGGGCCTCTTCGGTGAAGGTGCCTTCGGGGCCGAGATAGGCGAGTCGGGGCATGGGTCCAGAGTATCCGCAGGTGGACAGCGCATGGTGACCATTCCGGCGAGCGCGTGAGCCGCGGGCCGCTCTACGCGTGCCGGGAAACCCGTGGCGTGACCAACGGACCCAGCCCCAGCCTGGCCGCCCTGACCGCCTCCTCCTCTTCCGGCGACAGCTCCTGCTCGCCCTTCCCGCCGACCACGGACCGCACGTACGTACGCGTCTCACTGCGCCCGTTGATCGAGGTCAGCACGATGCCGTCGCCCAGCGCGTTGATCATCGCCACCGAGAACGACAACCGCCCCGTCATCTCCGCGAGGGCGTCGTACCGGCAGACGGCCACGTCCCTGATCGCCCTGAGATCGCACCCGCTCTCGTGCGTGCGCCGGGCGAGCATCCGCCGGCAGTCCTCCACCGTGGCCTGCGCCCGGCGCAGGGCCAGACAGCCGATGACCACGCCGCTGACCCCTGCCAGAACGCCCACGAAGACCCATGCTGTAATGAGCACGACACCGAGGGTATTGGCTGGGTCAGGCGACCATCCGGCGTTTCGGCACCCAGGACGCCAGCAACCACACCAGGGCCAGCGCTCCCAGCCCGAACCCGTTCTGGACGATCTTCCCGAGCACCAGGCTGACCCCTGGGATGTCGGCCGCCTTCAGCGAGACACCCCACCACGGGACGGGCACCACGTAGTACAGCCACACCCCGGCCGCCACCCGCAGCCTGACGGGGTCACGGCCGTCGCCGACGATCGCGCCGAGCACCACGACCACGTACGCGAGGTGGTGGATCCAGGCGACCGGCGAGAGCAGGACGGCCATCAGCCCGACGAGCGCAACCGCCGTGACGGTGTCTCCCGCCTGATAGGCGTCCTTCGCGCCGCGGAACCCGTACCAGCCGACCGCGATCACGATCGCCAGCCAGATCGCCGACGTCAGCAGGTCGGGCATGTACAGCCGGATCAGCATGCCGCGGATCGACTGGTTGGTGGTGGCCGCGTTCGCGCCGAGGCGTTCGGGATCGAGCAGCGCCGAGAACCAGAAGTCGGCCGCGTCCTGCGGGATCACCCCGAACGGCAGCAACGTGAGCACCGCCGCCGCGAACGACGCCATGAAAAACGTCCGCCACTGCCTGGTGACCAGCAGGTAGATGAGGAAGACGCCGGGCGTCAGCTTCACCGCCGTCGCGAGCCCGATCAGGAACCCGCGCGGCCACCACGGCCTCCTGGCCACGCAGTCCGCCAGGCACAGGGCGACCAGCAGGATGTCGACCTGCCCGAACCGCACCTGATCCCTGATGGGCATCACGTACGCGCAGGCCACCATGAACAGGCCGAACACCCACGGCAGGTATTTCCGCCACGTGTCCAGGGCGTCCCTGAACGCGTATCCGACGGTCACGGCCAGCGCCACGAAGATCCCGGCCGTCCACACCCACTGCGCCACGCCCCAGGACATCCCGGCCAGCCCGGCCGCCAGCATCGCCGCGACCGGCGGGTAGGTGAACGGCAGCAGCTGCGGCGCGGGCGTGAAGTAGTCGTACACCGGCCGGCCCTCGAGGAGCATCTGCCCCCCGGTGCGGTAGACGTCCAGGTCGACCAGGCGCTGGTCGTCAGGATTGGTGAGCCACGTGTGCACCAGCGGGGTCACGGCCGCCGCGACCACGAGCACCACGACCGCCCAGGCCCACCACTGCCGCCTGCTCGCCGGGCCGTCGGTCATCGCACCTTCTCCCCCGGCCTGTCGCCCGCGCCGCGGGGCGCCGTCAGTGCTTCCCCCGCGCGCAGGCGTGATCACCGGCTCGGGTGACGGGCCGGTCGCGGACGCTTCGGGTTCGGGGCTCGATGTGGTCAAGGGTCAACGGAGTGTCGCTCGCCGCACGACCGGAACCTGCCCTGCCTTCTTGGGCAGGCACGTACGTACGGACCTCATGACCGAGCAGCGTACCGTGCCCGGCACGCCCCACCCGCCGCCGGTTCGCCCAGGGTGGGTACGTCCGTTCGCCGTCCTGGCGGCGTACGGGCCGACGCACGACCATAGGGGGCCTGCGCCCAGCATCTACGATCGAACGCACACCCTTGCCCAACGAACGCTGGAGTTCCCGCACATGCCCAACGACGCCGACGCCAGGCCGGACCCGTACGACGGCCGGCACGAGTCACGCGGCCGGCGGCGTGTGCGACCAGGACGTCCGTTCCACCGCGTGATGACGTTGCTGCTGGGCACCACCCTGGCCGCGTCCATCACCCCCGCGACGGCGCACGCGCAGACCCCGCAGACGACGCACACGAGGACGGCACAGGCGGTCCAGGCGACGCGCGCGGAGACCACCCACACCGCGAGCACGGAAGCGACGCGGACGGCACACACGGGAAGGGCGGGGGCGCGGGAGGTCAAGGGACGGGTGGCCGTGGTCGGCGTGCCCGGCCTCGAGTGGAGCGACGTCGACCGGTCACGGACGCCCCACCTGTGGGATCTCGTCAGCCGAGGCTCCTCCGCCTCGCTCTCCACGCGTACGGTCCCGCCCCCTGACCGGGGCATCACCTGCCCCACGGCGGGCTGGCTGACCGTCTCCGCCGGCCAGCGAGCCGGTACGCCGGGCAAGGGCTGCTCTCCGGCGCCCGGGCCCCGGCCATCAGGTCGAGGCGCCACGATTCCCGGATGGGACACGTTGAGCGCGTACCAGGGCGAGACCGGCTTCGACGCCCGGCTGGGCACGCTGGGCCGGCTCGTACGGGAGGGCGGCGGGCAGGTGGCGGCGATCGGCCCGGGAGCCGCGCTTGCCGCAGCGGACACTTCCGGAAATATCCCGACCTACGCCCCTGACCTGGGCTCCGTCACCGACCTGACCCCCTACGATCTCGTCGTCTTCGAAGCCGCCGACCTGGCGACCGCCTGGGCCTCCCGCCCCCTGGACGAGTACGGCGTTCCCACCCCGCTGCCCGCCGACGACAGGAGAACGGCGGTGGCGCGGGCCGACCGGCAGATCGGCGCCCTGATCGGCAAGCTCCCCGCCGGGACCTCCGTCCTGGTAGCGGGCATCTCCGACGTGACGCCCAACGCCCACCTCCACGTGGCCATCGCCACCGGCCCGTCGGCGCCGGGTGGCCCGCCGTTCCCGCACGGCCGCCTCACCGCGACCTCCACCCGCCAGGACTCCCTGGTCACGATCACCGACCTCACCGCCACCGCCGTACAGCTCCTCGGCCTGCCCGCGACCCGCGAGATCGTCGGCCGCCCGTGGCGATCAGAGGGCGCCATCCCACTCGACCCGGCCGGCGCGGTGATGGACCTGGCCGACGCCGACCTGGCCAGCCAGGTGCTCCGCGACGTACGCGGCCCCTTCTTCACCGTCCTGGTGACGGTGCAACTCCTCTTCTACGTTCTCGCCGCCCTCGCTCTCCGCCGCCGCTCCAAGAACGGCCCGAACCGCACCACCCGCCCCGAGCCAGACCAGAACCACCCGCCACAAGCCGCCGCTGCCCCGCCGGACACCCCCGCACCCGGGTCACAGCGGGACGTCCCCACCAGGCCGGACGCGGCCTCGGACGTGCCGCCGTCGGCGGACGCCCGGACCGTGGGCCTGGCGAGCGCGTCCACGTTGCTCGTCGCCGTGCAGGCCGTCGCGGTCGTGAGCGGGGCCATTCCCGTGTCGACCTTCCTGGCTCAGCTGGTGCCGTGGTGGACGCTGCCGGTCCCGATGGTGTCGGTGATCGTGACGATCGTCGCCATCGCCGCCCTGATCACCGCCGCGGCCTTCGCGGGGCCGTGGCGTTCGCACGTGCTCGGACCGCTCACCGTGGTCGCCGCCGTCACCTCGCTGGCGCTCCTCCTCGACGTCATGACCGGCTCCACGCTCCAGGTCAATGCCGTGACCGGTTATGAGCCCGTCACCGGCGGACGGTTCTACGGCTTCAGCAACATCGCCTTCGCCGTCTACGCCACCGGCACCGTGCTCGGCCTGGCAGGGGTGGCCCAGTGGCTCCTCGGCAAGGGGGTGGCCAGGGTCGTGGTCGTCGTGACGTGCGCGGTCTATGGAGGGCTGGCGGTCTTCGCGGACGGATGGCCGTCGTGGGGCGCCGACTTCGGTGGTGTGCCGGCCTTCGTGGTGGGTCTGGCCGTCTTCCTCATCCTCCTTTCGGGCAGGCGCGTGTCGGCGCTGAGACTGGCGCTCGTGGGCCTGGCGGGGGCGCTGCTCGTGGGGACGCTGGCCGTGTTCGACTGGCTGCGGCCCGAGATTCAACGTACGCACCTGGGCGGTTTCGTCCAGCAGATCATCGACGGCCAGGCGTGGACGGTCGTCTGGCGTAAGTTCACCGCCATGGTCGGCGTCACGGTCGGAAACTGGTCGCTGACCCTCCTCACCGTGGTCGCGCTGGCCTTCCTCTTCCTGGTGCTCGCCCGGCCGTCGCGCTGGGGCGCCTCCGCGCTCGGCCAGGTGTACGCCCTCGCCCCGGTGCTCAGGGCGGGCCTGTTCGGCACGCTCACGTGCGCGTTCGTCGCCTTCCTCATGAACGACTCGGGCATCGCCATCCCCTCTATGGCGTTGACGGTCGCGGTGCCGCTGACGCTGGCGGCGTGTGTGCGCGCCCTGCAGCTCGCCACGCCCACACCAGCAGCGCCACGGTCAGGGCCAGCAGCGCCCACGCGAGCTGAGGCCTGAGCACCGTCCTGAGCCACTCGAGGTCCTGTGGCTGGCCCTCCACCCTGGCGGGCAGGTAGGCCAGCGACAGGACCAGCAGGTGTGCGACCACGAAGCCGTCCAGTGCCGACGCCCCCACGAGCGCCAGCAGCCCCAGCGCCAGCCCGTCGTACCACGGCAGCACGTAGGGGGTCGCGAACACGTACGCCACCACCAGCACCATCGCCACGACGGGAGCCCCCGGGACCGTCCCAGAACCGGGCTCGGGGGCCGGGGAGGGAAGGGGCGACGCGCCTGAGGTGAGGCGGAACAGGAACCAGGCGATGAGCGCGAGCACCAGGAGGGAGCCGACCTGGATCTCTCCCCGGTAGGCGCTGCCGGTGCCCACGACGGACTGCAGCCAGCCCTGCGCGAGCTTCCAGAACGAGGCGTGCGAGATCGCCTTGCTGGTGCGGGTCACCGGCTCGATCGCCGCCGTTCCGACGATCGCGTAACCGGCGAGGACCACGGCGAGGGCGCACCCGGCCATGACCGCCAGACGGGCAGGTCGCCGTCGCAACTCCCAGGCCGGCCCAAGAGCGACGAGACCGGCGTTGACCTTGATCGCCACGCCGAGGCCGAGCAGGATGCCCGACCCCGCAGGACGCTCCCTCGCCAGCAGGGCCGCGACCATGCACGCGATGGCGAGGGTGTCGACGTGCATGCCCGCCACCAGCTGGTAGAGCAGCAGCGGGTTGGCCGTCCACAACAACGCGGCACGCAGGCGCCTGGCCGGGTCGTGCCGGGTGAACCGGTCGATGAGCAGGCCCGTCACGATGAACGCCGCGGCGTTCAACAGGGCCAGCACGAATATCGTCAGCCGGAGCGAGTCTCCGCCCACCCAGCTCGCCACCGCCTGCAGCGCCGTCGCCACCGGGCCGTAAACGCTCGGCTCCTCCCGCCACGGTTCCTCGACGGCACCGGCGATGGGGTCGCCGGGCAGATCCGCCGCGCCGTGGGCGTAGGGGTCGATGCCCAGCGTGACCATGCGCCCGTAGACGGCGTAGTTGAGATGGTCGCCGGAACCGGACGGGGGCAGGAACGCCAGCAGCCCCGCCGCCATGCAGCCCATCAGGACCACCGATCGCACGAGGTCAGGACGGGCGGCCGGGAGCCTGCAGGCGAGGGGCAGGGCGAGCAGGAGACCGAGGCCGCCGAGGACGAGGGCGGCGGCGGCCAGGACGATCGTGAGATGCGGGTCCGGGCGGACGTCGAGGGAGTAGGGCGGCTGCCAGGCAGGGCCGGTCAATGCGGGGACCATCGGCGAGGGGCCGAGCAATCCGATGGTGAGCGTCAGCAGGATCGAGGCGCCGATCGCCGCCGCGGCCGCCCACCAGAGCCGGCCTCGTGCCTTGTCGTGCGGCGATTGCGAAGTCACCGGAAGATTCCAGCACACTCGCAAGGTGGCTCCGGACGGACGCCGGCGGCCTGTGGACAACCGCGTCCGGGGCCGCTCCCTTGTGGACGACGCCGGGGGCGTTCTCGCGTCCGAGACCGGACACCTCGGCGACAAACGAACCGGCACGCTTTCACGTACGGGAGATGGTCAGCGTTTGAAACGGATTTTGTCCAGATTTTGCCTGACAAGTGGCTCCCGCGTGGCCAATGCGCGCGCCACATCGCGAAGCTGGACCGCCCGGTGGAGTTGTGCCCGCCAGTCGGTGCCCGTGGCGCGGTGTGCCATGTCGACCTCGACCTCGGTGACCCGGAACCCCTTGCGCAGCAGATCGATCGTCAGCGCCGTCTCCACGCCGAACCCGTGCGCCAGCGGCCTGGCCGCCTCGAACGCGGCTCTGGTGAGGCAGCGCTGGCCGTTGAGCGGCTGGGCGGGCTCGAAGCCGGTGGCGCGGCGGATGCCCTCCTTGGACAGGCGGACGACTAAGCCGTGGCCGCCGAGCCGCACCCGGGTGGCGAACACGGCGATCGTCATGTCGGCCTCGCCGGCGCGTACGGGCTCGATGAGCGGCGCGGCGGCCTGGGCTGTGTCGCCCAGGTCGGCGTCGAGGAAGAGGAGATGGCGGGGAGCGGCGTCCTCGTCGAGGAGGCGTACGGACTCCGCACCCGTCTCCATGGCGGCGGCCTTGCCCTTGTTGCGGCTGTGACGCACCACCCGGGCTCCCGCCGCGCGGGCGACCCTGCCGGTCTGGTCGGACGAGCCGTCGTCGACGACCACGACGAGGTCGACGCCGGGCAGCGCCATGGCCGCCCTGACGGTGGCCGCGATGCGGTCCGCCTCGTTGGCGGCCGGGATGACGGCCGCCGTGTCACCGCCCATGGGACGTCACCTCCGGACCCGCGGCATCCGTCATGATCCCTCTGCTATGAGGAACTCCTGCGGCACCTCGTCGTACACGGTGAACACCGAGTCGAGGCCCGTGACCTGCAGGATCTTGCGTACGGCGGGGCGCGGCGCGGCCACGTCGAGCGCCCCGCCCTGCTCTTTCATGCGCTTGAGTGCCGAGAGCAGCACGTTCATCCCCGTGGAGTCGCAGAAATCCACGGCGGACATGTCGATGACCACCCGGCTTGGCCCCTCCTGCAGCAGCCGAGTGAACTCGGATTGCAGGTGGGGCGCCGTGTACAGGTCGATTTCTCCGGTGATGGCGACGAGCGCGCACCCGGCCTGTGATCGAGTCGAGACCTTGAGCTCCACATGGGCAGGCTAGCGGCGCGGAGGCTTCCGGTCACGTTGTCACGCCGATAGGGCAACCACAGGTTTTTGTCCTCCGTTTGGGCTTCATGGAAACGGAGAGTACGCGAAGCTTGACAGCGTGACATCGGAACTGGCAACCGCGTCATGGCGAAGGAGGGGCTGGGGCACGTCTGTCGGGCCCCCGGATCGATGAACGCAGACAAATCTGAAGATCCTCAGCGTCAGGGGCTCCGCGAACGGCTGGAGACCATCCTCATCCGCACAGAGAAGGCCACCTCATGGGATGACGAAGCAGGGCGCCTCCGCGGCCTGGTGAACCACGAAGGCTATGTCCCCATCCGCACCCGGCTCGCGGTCGAGGACCTCGACTTCCTCGCCGACGCGCGGGCCGACCTGCTCAGATTCTCGGAGCTCGGGCTCCGGCTGCTGGACCTCCACCAGCCGAGGGACGCGGGGGGCATCACGAGTGACACGGCGCATCCCATCCTGCGGTGCAGAAGTTGCATGTGGCGCTGGCCCTGCCCGACATTTCGGGCGATGTCGGAGTCGTTCGGGCTCCCACGCTCCGACGTCGACCTCCCGGAGAGCGCCTGAATGTCCGGACGCGGCCTGACCGTGCGAACGGGAACCGCCCGGGCGTCCGGCCAGGAAGCGCCCGCGCACCCCGAGAGGTCACCCGGCGACGAGGGGCAGCCGGATCTCGAACCGGCACCCCGGCCCGTCGTTGACCACCTCGATCCTTCCGTCGTGCGCCTCCACGATCCCCTGCGCGATGGCCAGCCCGAGCCCCGCCCCTCCGTCGGCCGTGGGGGTGCGCGCGGCCTCACCCCGGAACGCCACTTCGAACAACCGGGGCAGATCCTCCTCGGGGATGCCTCCGCAGCAGTCGGTCACCGACAGGCAGGCCATGCCCGTGTCGTCCACGCGTGCCCTCAGCACCACGGTCCGGTCGGACGGCGTGTGCCGGATGGCGTTGACCACCAGGTTGCCGAGGGCCCGCCCCAGAGCCCCGGCGTCGGCCTCCACGGGCACGACGTCCGCCGCCTCGGCCGTGAGCACCACGCCCTTGGCGCGGGCCAGCGGCTCGGCCCCGGCCAGGGTGTCGGCGACGAGGTCGGCGAGCCCGATCCTGGCCCGTGACAGCCGCAGGGCGCCCGCGTGGATGCGTGACAGCTCGAACAGGTCGTCCACCATCGCCGAGAGCCGCTCGACCTCCTGCTTGATCTGCCCGTGGTAGCGGGCGACCGTCTCGGGGTCGGAGACCACGCCGTCCTCCAGCGCCTCGGCCATGGCCCGCATCCCGGCCAGCGGCGTACGCAGGTCGTGGCTCACCCACGCCACCAGTTCCCGCCGCGCCCCTTCGAGCGCCCGTTCGCGCGCGTACGCCTCCTCCAGGGTGTTGGCGATCGTCTGGAGCTCGGCGGGCAGCCCCTTGGGCGCCACGAACGGCGGCTCGCGTACGGCGGCCACCAGCCGTCTGCTCTCCCCGACCACCCGCTTGGCCAGCACGAACGCGACCCCGAGCCCCACGAGCCCGCCCACGGTCACCACGCTCAGCACGAAGTCCTTCACCGCCCCCGCGATGATCATCCTCATGATGATCGCCACGACGCCCGCCAGCGTGGCCGCCACGGCGACGACCACGACCACGGCCAGCATCACGCCGATCGACCGGGTGCGCAGCCGCCACATCACCGCGACGCCGGCGGAGGCGATCAGCAGCCCGAGCCCGGCGGTGACCGCGACGACCATGGCCAGTTCGCCGACGGCCACCGCCGGCTGGGTCAGGGCGGGCACCGGAGCCATCAGGAGCCGTCTTCCAAGGGTTCGTACCGGTAGCCGACCCCCCACACGGTCACGATCCTGCGCGGCCTGGTGGGGTCGGGTTCGATCTTCTCGCGCAGCCGCCGCACATGCACGGTCACGGTGGAGGAGTCGCCGAACGACCATTCCCACACCTGGTTGAGCAGCGCGGACCGGCTGAACGCCTGGCGAGGGTTGCGCATCAGGTGGGCCAGCAGGTCGAACTCCCGCGCCGTCAGCATGACCTCCTCGTCCTCCAGCCGCACCTCGTGGGCGCCCACGTCGACCACCAGGCCGGCATCGCGGAGCACACCGGTGCCGCCCGTGACGGAGGCGCCGCGGGCGCGGCGCAGCACCGACTGGACGCGCAGGGCCAGCTCGCGCGGGCTGAACGGCTTGGTCACGTAGTCGTCGGCGCCGGTCTCGAGCCCGACCACCCGGTCGATCTCCTCGCCGAGCGCGGTCAGCATGATCACGGGTACGGGCCAGCGTTCCCTGAGCTTCCTGCACACCTGCAGCCCGTCGATCTTGGGCAGCATCAGGTCGAGCACCATCAGGTCCGGCGGGTGCGCCAGCGCCCTGCGCAGCGCTTCGACGCCGTCGCCGACGCATTCGACCTCGTGCCCGTCGCGCTCCAGATAGCGGGCAACGACCTCGGAGACGGTCGGATCGTCGTCGACCACCAGGATGCGACTGTTCACCACTTCACGGTACGGCCCGACTCCGCGAAGACGGCAAGGACGTCATTACTTCGTAAGCGTCGCGGATCATGCCATGAGGACGTACGGTTGCTGCATGGGTAGAGTCGTGATGCTGGTTCTCGGGACCTTGCTGGGTCTCTTCGTGTTGTTCAACTTCCTCCTGCCGATGGTGCTGGGGCTGCTCAAGGTGGCCCTGATCATCGGTGTGGTCGCTCTGCTCGTCTTCGTCGTGGTCACGGTGATGGGCAAGTCCTCAAGGTCACATTGAGCCGGTGACGCAGTTCCTGTTCGACCCGTGGCTGGTGGGGATCACCCTGGTGGCGGTCCTGCTGCTGGTCACGTGGGCGGCCACGTTGCTGCCCGCCTTCGGCGGCGAGCCGCGGCGTTTCCCGCTGACCTACGCGCGCCGTACGGCGTTCCAGCGTCTGCGCGATCCTGACGCGGCCGGGCGTCCGCGTCCACGCGCGCCCTAGGCATGCCCCGCTTCCTTCCAAGCGGGGCTCCTCAGGCTTGAGCCGGGTGAGCCCTTCCTCCCTTCATCGTAGAAAACAGGGCTCATGATCGATTCACTTGTCACGTTCGTCATCACCGTGTCCGGTGGGCATGCCGCGCTCGGCATCGTGCTCTTCACTCTGGCCGTACGACTCCTGCTGCTGCCGCTCAACGTGCGCCAGGCGCGCACCACCAGGATCAAGGAGAGGCTCGCGCCCAGCCTGCGCGCGCTGCAGAAGCGCCACCAGCGCAATCCCGAGCGGCTGGCGAAGGAGGTCTCCGCCCTCTACGCCAAGGAGGGCACCTCGCCGTTCGCCGGGATCATGCCGATGCTGGCGCAACTTCCGTTCCTGTGGCTGATGTACCGGGTGGCCACGCATCCGACCGCGCTGGCCGGCCATGACCTGTTCGGGGCTCCGCTGGGGCAGCAGGTGGCGGGCGTGATCGCGCATTACGGTCTGGCCAGCACCCCGGTTTTGGTCTTCATCTTGGTCATCGTGCTGGTCGCGGCCGTTGCGTGGCTCTCGGCCCGGCAGATCAAGATCACGGAGGAGCAGCCCGAGCTGATGAGGAAGATCATGCCGCTGCTGCCGTACGGCTCCGTGCTCGCCGCGCTGGTGCTGCCGCTGGCGGCCGGGATCTATATGCTCGTCTCCACGGCGTGGGCCGTGAGCGAGCGGGCCGTGCTCGCTAGCCGGCCTCTCTGAGCGTCGCCACCTGCCCGTTCACCGAGCCGCTGCCGTGGGGAGCGGGCAGGATGGCCCACACGGTCGTGGTGTCGCCCTCGTGCCGGACGCCCCAGCTTTCCGCCACATATTCGACGATGCCGAGCCCTCGGCCGCCGAGTGAGGACAGAGTCGGGCGGCCGGCGCGTGGCTCCGTCGCCGCCCCTCCGTCGCTCACCGCCACCTCGATGTGATCCTCGTTACGCAACCAGGCGACCCGCACCATGCCGGAAGGGAGCGGATGCGCGTGCCGGAGCGCGTTGCTCAGCAGTTCGCTCACCACGAGCACCGCGTCGTCGATCGCCGCGGAGAAGACCCCACAGTCCCGCAGGTCAGTGCTCAGACGCTGGCGGGCGACGGCGACGCTGGACGGCGCGTACGGCAGCAGCACCACGCTTGACACACCCACCTCCCCGTTCCCTGTGCCCCCCGCGGGAACACTCCCCGGTACGACCGAAATGCCCCGTTACTCGACCCCAGAAACCGCATCTCGATCACAGCTTGTACACATTGGACGATAGATCAGCGCAACTGTGACTACCTCGTTACCGCATCGGTGTGTCGGATCCGATAGGGCAGAACGAGCCGCATGCGGGTGCCGCCTCCCGGTCTCGGATGGGCGCTCACGTCTCCCCCTTGTGCCCTCGCGAGGCTGCGGACGATGTAGAGCCCGAGCCCTACTCCACCAAACCTTCTCCGATCGCCGCTGTCCACCTGGACGAACCGCTCAAAGATCCGCTCCCGGTCAGTAGGGGCGATACCGACGCCCTCATCGTCGACGACCACGACCACGTTGCCGGACTCCGGCCAGGCCTCCACCGCGATCAACCCGCCTTTGGGCGAGTACTTGAAGGCGTTCTCCAGCAACTGCCCGAGGACGATGTCCGTCGCCAGCGCGTCGCCCAGCACGTTCGGCAGCTTGTCGGGGACTCTCACCTCGACCCGGTGCTTGTCGGACAGCACCGGCAGCCCGAGCGTGGCGGCCTGGATCCGCTCGGCCAGGTCGAACTCCTCGATGCGGACCTTGAGCTCGTCCGCCCCCGCCCTGGAGCCCAGCAGCAGGTGGTCCATGAGCTGCCCGAGCGACCTGGACCGCTCGGCGATCGTGTGCACGGCCGCGCGGCGCTCGGGATCGCCCAGCTTGTCCCAGCGCGAGTCAAGCGTGCTGGCGAACCCCCGCACGATCGTGATCGGCGTACGCAGCTCATGGCTGGTCGTGGCGAGGAACAGGTCCTTGGCCTCCTCCAGCTCCTTGGCCGCGGTCACGTCGCGGAAGTCGATGACCACCTCGCCGGTCTCCTCGATCCGCGCGCTCACCACGTCCAGCCAGCGGCCCGTCTCCATCTGGAACGTGACCTTCTCGCCCGGCTCGGGCAGTGGGAACGGCGGAGGCCCGCCGATGACGTCGTCGGCCGAGAATGCGGTCAGCGCGGCGGCGGCCGGGTTCCAGCGGACCACGCGGCCCGCCCCGTCGAGCACGGCGATGCCGTCGGCGCTCGCGTCGAAGACGGCCCGCTCGTGGGCCCGCTGCCGCACCGCGTCCTGGTAGGCGACGGCGTTGCCCACGGCGATGCCCGCGTGTCCGGCGAGCAGTTCCAGCAGCTCCAGTTCGAGATGCCCGGGGACACGCCCGGCGAAGAGCGCGTAGAGGGCACCGTACGGGCGCCCGCCGACGGCGGCCAGACCCAAGGTGATCGTGTGCAGGCCGTCCAGCCGCGCCCACACCAGCTCGTCGAGCCCGTTCGTCTCCAGCATGACGGTCTTACCGGTGCGTAACAGCTTGTCCACGAGGCTCGTACGCAGGTCGGTGGTGGTGCCCCTGATGGCCTCGGGCAGCTGGTACGTGCTGACCAGGCGCAGCCGGTCACCCTCGATCAGCACGAACCCGCCCGCGTCCGCGCCGGTCAGCTCCGTCAGGCTGGCCGAGATCCGGTCGAGCACGGCCGAGAGCTCCAGCTCGGAGTTGATGTCGCCGACGACGTCCGTCAGCCGGCGCACGAGACGTTCCCTGCGCGCCATGCGGTGCCTGGCCAGCTCGTCGGCCCGCGCCGGATGGTGCACGCAGATGTATCCGGCCACGGCGTTGCCCAGACGCAGCGCGCTGATGTCCACCCGGAGGTCGAGGAGGACGCCGTCCTTTCGCAGGCGTTTGGTACGCAACGACACCGACTCGCCCGTGCGTACGCGCTCCAGCACGGCGTTGAGCTCGGCGGTCAGCTCGCCCGGCACGATCGGCGCCCGCCGCCCGAGCAGGTCCTCGGCCGTCCACCCGAACAGCCGCTCGGCGGCCTCGTTCCAGACCAGCACGCTCTGGTCACGGTCGAGCGCCACGACGGCGTTGGGCGAACCGGCGAGCACCGCACGCGCGATCTCATCGTCACTACCGGCCCATTCGTCCCCCACACCTCCATAGTGCACGTGGCTAGGTAGGTGCGTCGGGCGATCCGTCCGATACGCTGCGGTCACGGCGATTCTCGGCGGGTGTGGAGGGTGAGGGCGAATGGCGAGCGGTGATCTCGATGCCCTGTTGCGGGTGACCTCCAGCACCTACCGCGGCGAGACGCCTCCCGACATCGCGTTCGGCACCTACGACGGCGCCGTGGGCAGGCTGGTGCTGGCCGTGACGGGCAAGGGCATCGCGGCCTGCAGCTTCGAGAGCGAGAACGACGTCTTCGAGTTGGTCAGCCGGCATGTGGGCACGTTCATCGGCAACGACGCGCGGCGGCTCGACCCGGTGCGCAGAGAGCTCGACGCCTACTTCTCGGGCCGGCTGCGCGCGTTCGCCACGCCGGTCGACTGGGCGCTGGCCACCACGTTCGCCCGTTCGGTGCTGCAGAAGACCATGGCGGTCCCCTACGGCACGACCACGACGCTGGAGCAGATCGGCCAGAGCATCGGCAGGCCGCGCGCGTTGCGCGCGATCGGCAACGCGCTGGCCTCCAACCCCGTCTGCGTGATCGTGCCCTGCCACCGGGTGGTGCGCGAGGACGGCGCGCTCGGCGACTACGCGGGTGGCGCGAGCGCCAAGCAGCACCTGCTCAACGTCGAGCAGCGCGCCTCCGCGACACGCCGATGACGGCGGTCACGAGGGCCGCCACCACCGCCGCGCCGAGTGCGCCGTTCATCCACGGTTGCCGGGTGAAGCCGATGGCGTCGCGGGCGGAGGCCCAGACCCCGTCCCACGCGGCGATCGTGGGCGTCGAGGTGGTCAGCCAGTAGGCGGCGAAGCCGAGCGCCCACGGCACCAGCATCGACCAGCGCGAGGGGGCGTTCTCGCCCGTGTTCCAGCGGTCGCCGCCGCCGAAGGCGAAATAGTCGACGGCCAGCACCGCGAACATCGGGACGAACACCGCCCCGATCACCCCCAGGAACGCGCCGTACGAGGTGACGTCCACGACGAGGGCGATCACGACGGTGAACACGCCGATGGCGGTCGAGATGATCCGCCGGTCCACGCGCGGCATCAGGTTCTGCAGCGACATGGTGGTGGAGTAGACGTTCGCGAACGACTGGTCGGTCTCGCGCAGCACCAGGATGCCGAAGAACAGCGCGCCCAGCGGGGCGGCCACGAACGGGTCGAACACGGCCGTGTTGTCGGCGTTCACGGCGGCGGCGCCGGCGATGGCCACGGCGTAGACGCCGAGCCCGAGGCAGGCCACCTGGGCGATCGTGTAGCCGCCGACGATCCCGGTGAACGCCGCCCGCGCGGAGCGGGAGTGCCGGGCGAAGTCGGCGGCCAGCGGCACCCAGGACACCGACAGCGCGATCACGTAGTCGACGGCCGGGGCGAACCCGGTCCACGACCCGCCGGCGGGGGCGGGCGTCTCGGACAGGAAATGCCAGGTGAACCAGATCATCGACACGATCACGCCGACGGTGACGTACCGCCGCAGCAGCCGGATCGCGCCCAGCGGCCAGATCGTGAGCGCGGTGGTCAGCACGCCCGCCACCACCACCCACACGGGGTACGCCACGCCGTCGAAGATCGCGCTGGCGGCCTTGGCGATCACCCACAGCTCGAAGGCGCCCCAGCCGAGCATCTGCACGATGTTCAGCACCGTGGGCGCGTACGAGATCCTGGCCCCGAACAGGCCGCGCAGCAGCACCATCGCGGGCTGGCCCGTACGGGTGCCGGGGATGGCGGAGAGACCGACCATGGCCGTGCCGACGAGGCTGCCGACCACCGTCGCCACCAGCGCGGCGGCCAGGCTGAGCGGCGCGTCGCCGGTCGGGTCGAGCAGGAGCAGCGCCCCTGAGAAGCCGAGGAGGCTGACACCGAGGTTGGCCCAGAGCGCGCCCTGGTCGAGCACGCCCAGGGTCTTGGGGGGCTGCCCGTCGAGGGTCAGCGGAACTTCGTCGGCCACATGCGACATCGCACACTCCCTACGCCGGCATTACCCGGACAGGTTCATGCGGTCGGCGACAGCCGTAGTCGCCCTCTCAGCCTGATTGCCTCAAGCTCCCGCGGATCGATTTGTTGCCTGCGGAGCAGGAATGTCCCAGTTCCGCGGGCCCCATGATGCCTCATCTCTCCGAGTTCGGCCAGCCCGGGAGCCACAGGCAGGGCCACCCATGGCACACGTGGGTGGCCCTTCGGCCTGCTCGGGGACGCCAGGGTGTTCGGCTCAGGCCACGAAGGGCTGCTCCCCCGTCTCGCTGACCAGCGGACGCCCGGCCGCCTCCCACGACTGCATGCCGCCCCCGACGTTGACCGCTTCGCGCCCGAGCTGGTTGAGCCAGGCCGCCACCTGCAGCGACCGGCCGCCGACCCGGCAGACGACATAGATCGTCCGGTCGCCCGGCACCTCGTCGACCCGGCCCTGGATCTGGGTCATCGGGATGTGCACCGCCTCACGGGCGTGGCCCGCCCGCCATTCGTCCTGCTCGCGGACGTCGAGGAGGTAGGCGTCCGCGGGAATGTCGCTCGGCTCGATCTCTGGAACGGTCATGACCCCATCATCTCGCGGCGACGGCGGCCGGCGACCGGCCCGCCTCACGGAGTGGGGCCATGAGCACGGGCGTACGCGGCGCGTGCGCGGGCGATCTCCTCCTGGTGCGCCTCGGTCCAGGTGACCAGGGGCTTGATGGTCTCGTGCAGCGTACGGCCGAGCGGCGTCAGCGCGTAGTCGACCCTCGGCGGCACGACGGGGTGAACCGTGCGGCTGACCAGGCCGTCGCGTTCGAGCTGGCGCAGGGTGACGCTCAGCATGCGCTGGCTGACGCCGTCGATCTCGCGGCGGAGCTGGGTGAAACGCATGCTCTCGCAGTCGAGCATGGCGATGACCAGCAGCGACCACTTGTCGGCGATGCGGTCGAGGATCTGGCGCACGTCGCAGTCCTCACGGGTGTCCCACAGGCGCACGTCATAGTCGTCGTCGGCCACGGTGCCCGCGGAGTAACCGAGTGATTCGGAAGTGCCTTCTTCCATGACATCCCATGATGGCCAATGATGTGGACGGTTACAACAAGGAACCGACATGCATTTGAGTAACCGGGGGTTGTCATGCCTGTCCCTGCTCGCAGGTGGGGCGTACTGATTGTTCTGTGCGGGGCCATCTTTCTCGAAGGCATCGACGTCGCCATGCTGAACGTCGCCCTCCCCGCCATCCGGGCCGACCTCGGGGTGTCCACGGGCATGCTCAGCGGCGTGGTGAGCGCCTACGTGCTCGGCTACGGCGGCTTCATGCTGCTCGGCGGCCGGGCGGCCGACCTGCTGGGCCGGCGGCGCATGTTCCTGCTCTGGCTGGGGGTGTTCCTGGCCTTCTCCGGCCTCGGCGGGGTGGCGAACGACGGCTGGGTGCTGCTGCTGGCGAGGTTCGTCACCGGGGTGGCCGCCGGGTTCATGACGCCCGCGGGGTTGTCGCTGATCACCACGAGCTTCCCCGAGGGCCGCGACCGCAACCGCGCCCTGATCATCTACGGGAGCACCGGCGCCGCCGGCTTCGCGCTCGGCCTGGTGTTCGGCGGAGTGCTCACCGAGTTCGGCTGGCGCTGGGTCTTCTTCGCGCCGGTCCTGATGTCGCTGGCGATCCTGCTCACCGCGATCGTACTGATCAAGGAGCCGCCCGCCGGCGAGCGCCCGGCGGGCGGGTTCGACCTCGCGGGCGCGGCGAGCGTGACGGGCGCGATGATGTTGCTGGTCTACGGCGTGGTACGCCTTGAGCACCCCGCCGAGGGCCTGCCGCTGACGCTCGCGGTCTTCGCCGTGGCCGCGGGGCTGCTGGCGGCGTTCGCGGCCATCGAGCGCCGCTCCCCGCACCCTCTGGTCCGCCTCCGCATCTTCAGGTCGGCCGCGCTGGTCCGCGCCAACGTGACGGCCGTGCTGCTCACGGC
This sequence comes from Nonomuraea sp. K271, assembly GCF_009908215.1. Lineage (NCBI taxonomy): Bacteria > Bacillati > Actinomycetota > Actinomycetes > Streptosporangiales > Streptosporangiaceae > Nonomuraea > Nonomuraea sp. K271. The sequence goes on from NZ_JAAAHR010000003.1 coordinate 69,481, forward strand.
CTCGTTCTTCGGCTTCCAGTTCCTCGTCACCCTCTATCTGCAGGAACTGCGCGGCTGGTCACCCATGCAGACGGGGCTCGCCCTGCTGGTGGCCGCCGCCGACGTGGTGATCGCCCCGACGCTCACCCCCCGGCTGGTCAACCGGTACGGCAACGCCAAGGTCATCCTCGGCGGCCTGCTGGCGGGTCTGCTGGCGTACGCGCTCTTCCTCGGCGCCGGGCTGGACTGGACCTACGCCGCGATGGTGCCGTCGATGGCGCTGCTCGCCCTGATGTTCGCCTTCGCCTACGGCCCGCTCATGATCACGGCCACGGACGGGATCGCGTCCGCGGAACAGGGACTGGCCGGCGGGCTGATCAACTCGTCGTTCCAGTTCGGCGCCGCACTCGGCGTGTCGATGGTCACGGCCGTCAACGTGGCCGCCCTCGGCGACGCGACCACGCAGGTAGCCGGAATGGCCGCCCTCCGCACGGCCCTGACGGTCCCCGTGACGACCGCCCTCCTGGCAAGCGCCATCGCGGCAACGGCCCTCATGTCCAGACGGCCCGGCGGCACACCCGGAAACGCGGGCCAGGTGAAAACCACGGAACACGGCCAAGACGACGCTCGTCACGGCGAGCAGCCCGTGAGCCTTCACGACCGGCCATGACAGGCGCCAGCCGACATCGGCGCGTGCGGTGACGTCGGCTGTGCCGTAGGAACAGGAATCACTTCAGAAGACGAGAAAGCCTCCTGTCGGCGAGGGGCTTGCCGCCGGTCTGGCAGGTCGGGCAGTACTGCAGGGACGAGTCGGCGAACGACACCTCGCGGATCGTGTCGCCGCAGACGTCGCACGGCTGCCCCGCCCGGTTGTGCACGCGCAGCCCCGACTTCTTCTCCGCCTTGAGGTCCTTCGCGGCCAGCCCGTGCGCCCGCTCGACCGCCTCGCCGAGTGTGGTGACGATGGCTTCGTGCAGGTCGGCGATCTGTGTGTCCGTGAGCGTCGCGGCGATCTTGAACGGCGACATCCTGGCCGCGTGCAGCACCTCGTCGGAATAGGCGTTGCCGATGCCGGCGATGATCTTCTGGTCGCGCAACAGGCCCTTGATCTGGGTGCGGTTGCCGCCCACGATGCGCTTGAGCGCGGCGACCGTGAACGACGGGTCGAGGGGGTCGGGGCCGAGCGCGGCGATGCCGGGCACCTCGTCCGGATTTCTTGTGACATAGACGGCGAGCCGCTTCTGGGTGCCCGCCTCCGTCAGTTCGAAGCCGGGCGCCTGGCCCTCGTCGTCGGGCGTCAGCCGCACCCGCACCGCGAGCGGCCCCTTCCCCGGACGGACGGGCTTCGCGCCCGACAGGTCGTCGCGCCAACGCAGCCATCCCGCCCTGGCCAGGTGGATGACCAGGTGCAGGCCGTCGCAGTCGAGGTCGAGGAACTTGCCGTGCCTCGCCACGCCGGTGATGGTCAACCCGCCGAGCGCCGTGGCCGGCGGGTCGAACGTCTTGAGCGCCTGGAAGCCGACCACGTCGACCCCCAGGATCGTGCGCCCCACCGCCCGCTCGCGCAGGAAGTGGGTGAGAGACTCCACTTCGGGAAGTTCCGGCATGTCACCAGGGTACGGTCCCGCGCCGCGCCGTCCACAGCCTGTGGACGCTACGGCACGCTCCAGAAGGCCAGCTCGTGCGCCATGCCCTCGGTGAACTTCGCCTCCGCCCGCGACGGGTCGGGATCGGCATCGTCGATCATCTCGGCGATGCGTACGGTGAGCGCGGCGAACCCGGGATCGGCGTACGTGTCCACCCAGGCCCGATATCTCGGCTCACTGGGCGGATTCTCGGCCAAGATCCGGCCGAGCGTCGAGTAGCCCCACATACACGGATAAAGCGCCGCCAGCCCTTCCCCGTACGACGCCGCCGACTCCAGCAGGAACCCCGTGTACGCCGCACACGCCGGCCCTTTCACCGCACTCCCCAGATCGGCCCCGAACTCCGCCGACAACGACCTGTGCAGGTTCAGCTCGTCGTGGTACGTCGCATGCGCCAGGTCCACCAGGTCGCCCAGATGCGCGTCGGGCGCCTGCCAGGCAAGCCGCGAGAACACCCGTACGTAGTCCAGCAGGAACAGGTAGTCCTGCTCCAGCCACGACCTGAACACCGGTTCCGCCAGGTCACCGCGGCCGATGCCGACCACGGTGGGATGGTCGAGCTGCGCCTGCAGCAAGGGACGGCCGATGGCGTGCAACTTCTCGGACAAGCTCATAAAGGGGAGGTTAGTGTCGAAACATGACTGTGACGATCGCCGAAGAGTTCCTCCTGCTGGCCTACCGGGACGACAAGGGCACCCCGCTCATCGACTCCACGCGACTCGACTCCGCGCTCGCCGGCGCGCTCCTCGCCGAGCTGGCCGTGGCCGGGCGGCTGGAGCTGTCGGACAAGAAGGTGACCGTCACCGACCCGAGCCCCCTCGGCGACGCGGAGCTGGACGCCACGCTGAGCCGCATCGCCTCCGAGACCAAGGCCAGGAAGCCCGCCTGGTGGGTGCAGCGGCTGAAGACGAGCAAGCTGCGCAACCGCCTGCTGACCAACCTCGCCGAGTCGGGCGTACTGACCGAGGAGCGCAGCAGGGCCCTCGGCATCTTCCCCGTCACCCGCTGGCCGGAGGCGCACCCCGGCGTCGAGGCCGACGTACGCGAGCGGGCGGGTGCCGTGCTCAAGGGCGCCACCCCCGACGCGCGTACGGCGGTGCTGATCGCGATCACGCACGCGGCCAAGCTCGACCGCAAGGTCTTCCCCGAAGCGGACAAGCGGCGGATCAAGGAGATCTCGGAGGGCGCGTGGACGGCCGACGCCGTCGCCAAGACCATCGCCGCCATCAACGCGGCCACAATGGCCGCCATCAGCGCCGCGACCACCGCAGCCGCCAGCAGCAGTAGCGGCGGCTGACGGGATCAGCGGGCGTCGATCACGCTCTTCGGCACGGGCTTGTCCTCCTTCAACGCGTTGAACAGCGCCAACGCCTTCTGCCTGTCCGACTTGACGGCCACGCCGCCGTTGGGGAGGGTCTCGTTGCCGCCGAACGGCACGACCGTCGTCACCGGGTTGTCGCCCATGGCGAGCCCCAGCGAGAGCAGGTCGAAAGCGCCGGTGCCCGAGTCGACCGTCACCGCGTCCGTGGCGCTCATCGCCAGCGGGATCGACGTGAACGGGTTGATGAGCACCCCCGGGCTGGCCGCCTTCTTGACGACCGCCGCGAGGAACTGGCGCTGCCGCTTGGTGCGCTCGTAGTCGGGCAGCGCGCCGCCCTTGCGGGTGCGTACGTACCCCAGGGCCTGGGCGCCGTCGAGCACCTGCTTGCCCTTCTTGAGCTTGAGCCCCGCCTTGGGGTCGTTCACGGCGGCCGTCACGTTCATCTCGACCCCGCCCACAGCGTCCACGATGTCGACGAAGCCGGCGAACCCGATCTCCATGTAGTGGTCGACGCGCAGGTCCGTGACCGTCTCGATGGTGCGGGCCAGCAGCTGCGGCCCGCCGTTGTAAGCGGCGTTGAGCTTGTCGCGCTGCTTGCGGTAGATGGTGACCGCCAGGTCACGCGGCAGGCTGACCAGCGTCGGCCTGTCGCCGGTGTCGGGGATGTGCAGCAACATCATCGAGTCCGTACGCTGCCCGACCGCACGCCCGGTGGCCAGCTTCCTGCGCTGGGCCTTCGACAACCCTTTACGGCTGTCGGAGCCGACGAGCAGCCAGTTGGTGCCGGGACCGTCGGCGGGGCGCTCCTCGTAGTCGGTGAGCACGTCGTCGATGCCCGCCAACCGCGAGTCGATCCAGAAGAACAGGCCCACGGCCGCCACGAGCAGCACGGCCAGGAACCCGGCGATGATCTTCACGATCGTTCTGCCGGAGAGTTTCCTGCGAGGTCCCCGCGGCGGCTGCTCGCCCCTCGACCTCAGCGGCCTGATGGGACCGCCCCCGCCGCCGGAGCGCTGCCTGCCGTAGACGCGCCCGCCGGAGGGGCGGGGCTCGGCTCCGGGCGGGCCGGGCGGCGGCTCCGGGAACTGGGAGGCCGCCGGAAGCTTGTGCGTCGGCGCGCCCGACCCTCCCGCCGGGAACCGGTGCGCGGGGGCGCCGCCTGAGCGCGGGACGTCGTTGGGCCGCGGTGGCAGCGGGCGGCCGTCGCCCGGCGAGCGCATGGCCCGCGTACGGTCGTCCTCAGACACTTCGCCTTCCCTTCGCTTCGTACATAGACGCTACGTCCAACCCCCGGCAGTGAAGGCGTTCGGTCAAGGATTTCCCACGGAAAACTACACAGAACCAGCCGACCGTAACGGTGCGGCCGGGCAGTCGCCAAACTGGAGGCCCGTCCCGGCGCAGGCCCAGGAAACATAGAACCCATCGACGTCGTTACGGTTATGGACGACCTCTATCGAAGGGATGACCGTGTCCGCTCCGGACTCGTGGAGTCTTTGCCCGTGCTCGTGCACGGGTTCCTCTGAAGGCTCACTGCGGTGAGTACTTATCTCGGGCTGCTGGCCCTCTTCCTCCTCACGGCGGCGACCGGCTATTTCGTCGCCCAGGAGTTCGCTTTCGTCGCCGCCGACCGCGGCATTCTGCGCGAACAGGCCTCCGCCGGCGACGCCGCCGCCGAGCGGGCCCTCCAGGTGACCTCCCGCCTGTCCTTCATGCTCTCAGGCGCGCAGCTCGGCATCACGGTCACCGCGCTGCTGGTCGGATTCCTGGCCGAACCCGCGATCGCCGTGATCGTACGCCCTTGGCTGGCCGGCTGGGGGCTTCCCGACGGCATGATCACCGGCGTCTCCGTGGCCACGGGCGTGTTCGTGGCGACCGTGGTGCAGATGGTGCTCGGCGAGCTGGCGCCGAAGAACCTCGGCATCGCCAGGCCGGAGGCGGTCGCCAAGTTCCTGGCCCGCTCGACGCTCGCCTATCTCGCGGTGGTGGGGCCGGTGGTCCGGTTGTTCGACTCGGCCGCCACCGGGCTGCTCCGGCGGCTCGGGATCGAACCCGTGGAGGAGGTCGAGCACGGCGTCACGCCGGAGGAGCTCTCGCGCATCATCGCCGAGTCCACCCAGGCGGGCGAGCTGCCTCCGAAGTTGTCGGAGCTGCTCGAACGCGCGCTGGAGTTCGGCGACCGCAACGCGGAGGAGATCATGGTCCCGCGGCCCCGCGTGGTCGTGCTGCGCGCCTCACAGCCCATCTCCGACATGCTCGACGCCATGCGCGCGTGCGGCCACTCCCGCTACCCGGTGCTGGCCGAGGACGGCGACGTCGTCGGCGTGACGGGCGTGCGCGAACTGCTCGCCTCAGGCCAGGAGGAGGGCCCGGTCTCCACGATCACCCGGCCCGCGCTGCTGGTGCCGGCCTCTGTGCCGCTGCCCGCCGTGCTGGAGCGGATGCGGGTGGCCAAGGACGACATCGCCTGCGTCATCGACGAGTACGGCGGCCTGGCCGGCGTCATCACCGTCGAGGACCTGGCCGAGGAGTTGGTCGGCGAGCTCGTCGACGAGAACGACCCCGAGCCCGTCGGCGCCCTCGAACACCCGGGCGGCGTCTGGGAGGTGCCGGGCAGCCTCAGGCTCGACGAGGTCGAGCGGGCCACCGGCGTGGCCCTGCCGGAGAGCGACGACTACGACACGCTCGCCGGGCTCGTGCTCGCGAGACTGGGCAGGATGCCCGACCAGGGCGACTCGGTGACCGTACCGGTCAAGCCTGACTCCGACCCGTTCGCCGAGGACGTCGAAAAGCACCTGGCGGAGCTCACGGTCATATCACTCAACCGCCGGGTGCCCGAATGGGTGCGCCTGGCACCGGTGCGACACGCGGAGGCCGCCCGATGAGCATGATCATTCTGAGCCTGGCGCTGCTGGCCTTCAACGCGCTGTTCGTGGCCGCCGAGTTCGCCTTCGTCTCCTCGCGCCGCCACCGCCTGGAGGAGATGGCGGCGGGCGGCAACCGCCTGGTCAGGATCACCGCCAAGTCGGCGGTGCGCGGCGGCCGCCAGCTCTCCCTCATGCTGGCCGGCGCCCAGCTGGGCATCACCCTGTGCACGCTGGGCCTGGGCCAGGTGACCGAGCCGGCGATCGAGCACTATCTGGAGCCCGTCTTCGCCATGGCCGGCGTGCCCGAGGGCCTGCGCCTGCCGATCGCCCTGACGATCTCCCTGGCCCTGGTGACGTTCCTGCACATGGTCATCGGCGAGATGGCCCCCAAGTCGTGGGCGCTGACCCACCCGGAGCGCGCGGCGCTCCTGCTGACCCTGCCGTTCCGCGGCTTCACGTGGCTGATGCGCCCGCTGCTGTCGGCGCTCAACGGCCTGACGAACGTCATACTCCGCCTCTTCGGCGTCAAGCCGAGGGACGAGCTGGCGACGACCAGAACCCCGCGCCAGCTCGCCATGCTGGTGGGCGAGTCGGGCCGCATGGGCCTGCTCGACAGGGAGGAACACGACCTCCTGACCCGCGCCCTGCGCCTCGACGACGAGGGCATCGAACGCCTGATGACCCGGATCGCCCAGGCGGCGAAGGTGCCGCCCACGGCGGACAGCGCCCAGATCAAGCGAACGGCGACGGCCACGAACCACCTGCGCCTCCTGGTGGAGAACGAGTCAGGCGTCCAAGGCGCCCTGCACGCCAGGGACGCCCTGCTCAACCCGGGGAAGACCGCACGCGAGCTGGCCAGGGAGGTGCCCAGGCTCCGCTCGACCACCCAGATCCCCGAGGCGGTGACGGCGCTCCAGGAGGCCAGGGCCCATCTCGCCCTCGTCACGGACCAGCAGGACGCGGTCATCGGAATGGTGACCCTCACGGACCTGGTGGGCGAACTTCTGGACACCAGAACCAAAGCTGCGTAACTGTGAACTAAAACACACACCAACCGCAAGCCACCAGAAAGCGTCTTGCAACCACCAGGACGTACAGTCCGACAGGCGCCCATCAGACAGTTTCTTGAAAAGGAAGACCCCGGCCCTTGCGATCCGCAACAAGCTTCGCCAATGTGGGTCTGCACAAAAGAACCCAGGAACCACCCCACACCAACTCCCGGCCTGCGGCCGGGAGGAACCACGACGTGAGGGCATGCACCCGGCAGGGTGAACCCGGCCACCACCACCAGGTGGACCCGGCCACCACCATGACAAGAAAAAACTGGTCACCAGCCACAACATGGTTGTGAAGGGGCCCGGGGGCACCCCGGGAGCGCCAGCGTCCTGCCTGGGGGTCCGGGGGTTATCCCCCGGCGGACACGACGAGGGGACCCGAGGGAGCAACGCCTGAAAGGCTTGCGACCGAGGATCCCCTGTCAACGAGTGGGCGAGGAGGGATTTGAACCCTCACGTCCTTTCGGACACACGGACCTGAACCGTGCGCGTCTGCCGTTCCGCCACCCGCCCTTGTGGGTGCGGAAAGAACAGTAGCACGTAACAGCCACTGGTACTGAACCCGGATACGATCGCATAAGACACGGGAGCGGAGGAGCTGGGCGCGACAGCTGACGAGCGCCAGGGACGCCGTGAAGTGGAACGAGCGGGAACCGGGCGCCACGAGCGTCTGGGGGCCGCGATCATATGCACGGAGGAAGGGAGGTACCCGGTGGGAGTCCTTCAGCGCTTCGAGCGAAGGCTCGAAGGCTTGGTTGAGGGAGCCTTTGCGCGGGCGTTCAAATCTGACCTTCAGCCGGTCGAGGTCGCCAGCGCGGTTCAGCGGGAGATGGATGAGCGTGCGGCGATCGTCGCCCAAGGTCGCACGCTCGTGCCCAACGACTTCGTGGTTGAGCTGTCCACGACCGACAGCGAGCGGCTTGAGGTCTACGCCGACAGCATCAGTCACGAACTGGCCAACCTCGCCAGGGAGTACGCAAAGGAGCAGGGCTACTCCTTCGTGGGACCGGTCCGGGTGCGTTTCGAGACAGCGGGCGACCTGGCTGTCGGGCTGTTCCGCATCAGATCGGGCGTCATCCGCGGCGCCACGGTCGAGCAGGACGAGATCCGCCAGCCGGCGAGCGACCTGCCTCCGTCGCGGCCGCACGCGTTCCAGGGGCGGCCCAGGCTGCTCGTCTCCACCCAGGACGACCCGCAGGGCGACCGTTCCTACGAGCTCACCACTCCGGTGACCTTGCTCGGCAGGGGCACCGACTGCGATCTTCGCCTGGTCGATCCGGGCGTTTCGCGTCATCACGCGGAGTTGCGTGTCGAGGGCCAGCTCGTGGCTCTCGTCGATCTCGGGTCGACGAACGGCACTTTTGTCAATGGCCAGCCGGTACGCAGGATCGAGCTCCAGAACGGCACGCGAGTGACGTTGGGGCGCACGACTCTGGTGTTCCGGCGCGATTAGGGGTAGACAGACGGTCCATGTCCGAGCTCACGCTGCTGCTGATCCGGCTCGCCTTCCTGGCGGTGCTGTGGTTTTTCGTCATTGCCGCAGTCGGCGTGATCCGGACTGACTTGTTCGGTTCACGCACGGCTCCCGCAGGCCCACGCAAAGGCGCGAAACCCGCCAAACCCGTGGCCAAACCCAAGAACAAGAAGGGTGAGCCACGCCAGCTCGTCGTTACCGGTGGCCCCCTGCAAGGCACCACCATTAACCTCACGGAGACGCCCATCACCATTGGCCGGGCGAATGACGCCACGCTGGTAGTCAGCGACGACTACGCATCCAGCCGGCATGCCCGGCTCTTCCCTCAGGACGGTCAGTGGATCGTGGAAGATCTCGGTTCGACGAACGGCACGTATCTCGACCGCTCGAAAGTCACCCGCCCGACCCCGGTGCCGCTCGGTGTTCCGATCCGCGTCGGCAAGACAGTCATTGAATTGCGCAAATGACCATCGCACTCCGCTACGCCGCCCGCTCGGACGTCGGCCTCCTCCGCGAAGGGAACGAGGACTCGGCGTACGCTAGCGGCCGCCTGCTCGCCGTCGCCGACGGCATGGGCGGGCACGCACACGGCGAGGTGGCGAGCTCAGTCGCCATCGACGCCATGGCCTCTCTGGAAGAGGCTCAACAGGGGGGTGACCTGCTCAACGCCATCGAGGCAGCCGTACGCGACGCCAACCGCAAGCTGCACGAGATGGTGGGGCGGGATCCCAGCCTCAAAGGCATGGGCACGACTCTCACGGCCATGCTCTGGCACGGCACCCAGGTCGCCCTGGTGCATGTCGGCGACTCGCGCGCCTACCTGCTCAGACGCGGGGAGCTCTACCAGATCACCCATGACCACACGCTGGTCCAGCAGCTCGTCGACGACGGGCGCATCACGCCGGAGGAGGCGGCCACGCACCCGCAGCGGTCGATCCTGCTGCGCGCGCTCGACGGCAGTGGCGAGGTCGATCCCGACCTCACGCTCCGCGAGGCGCAGGTGGGCGACCGCTACCTTCTGTGTTCCGACGGCCTGTCGGGGGTGGTGAGCGCGGAGACGCTGCACGCCACGCTCACCAACATCGACGACCCTGAAGAGGTCGTTCGCCAGCTCATCGACCTGGCGAACAGGGGTGGCGGGCCCGACAACATCACGTGCGTGCTGGCCGACGTGCTCGACATCACCGAAGGGCAGCAGGTGCCGGGCGACGCCGCCGTCGTGGGCGCCGCGGGCATGAACCGGCTGCGCGGCGGCTCGGAGGACGCCGAGCCGCCGGGGCGAGCCGGGGCGGTGACCGCACCCCAGCCGGTGATCGCCGATGATGACGGCTTCGACGAGCCGGTGGCGCAGGCGTCCCGGCGGTCGGGCCGTCGTCGTCTGTGGCCCGTGCTGGTCACCGTGCTCGGCATCGGCACGCTCGCCGTCGGCGTCGGCGGTTACTTTGGATATCAGTGGACCCAGGACCAGTTCTTCGTCGGCGCGAGGGGCGACGAGGTGGTCGTGTTCCAGGGGATCAAGGTCGAGGTGGGCCCGTTCCAGCTCTTCGAGGTCTCCAGGCCCACTGGCCGGCAGCTCTCCCGGCTGTCGGAGGCGGATCAGGAGCTCATCAAGAGCACCTTCCCCGTCACCACCGTCGACGAAGGCATCACGAGGATCAACGCGTTGAAGTTCTCCGAGGACAAGCAGAGCGAAACGTCCCCGTCCGCCAGCCAGTCGCCTACGCCCACCGCGAGCGCGACCAAGACGAAACAGCAGCAATAGATGAGCGAGGTCGCCGCCGAACCGGTCCCGATGCCGGCCAAGCGCCGCGGGGCCCAGCTCGTCATGCTCGCTCTCGCGGTCGTGATCGTCATGGGCGCGTACGCCAACGTGGGCCTGGCGGTCGATGGCCGGATCCCGGCGGGCATGCTGACGTACGGTCTGGGTCTGGGTGCTCTGATGCTGGCCGCCTACGGGGTGCTGGCCAAGTTCGCGCCGTGGGCCGACCCGCTGATCCTGCCGCTGGTGACGGTGATCAACGGCCTGGGCCTGGCGACGATCTACCGGCTGGAGTCCGCCGGAATGGGCGGCGCGTCGTCGACCAGCCAGATCATGTGGACGGGCCTGGGCGTCGTGATGTTCTCGGCCACCCTGATCGTGCTGCGTGACCACCGCATGCTCCAGCGCCTGACCTACACCGCGGGCGCGGTCGGCCTGGTGCTGCTCGCGATCCCGGCGGTGCTGCCCGGTTCGCTGAGCGAAGTTCAGGGCGCCAAGATCTGGATCCGCATCGGCGGGTTCTCCATCCAGCCGGGCGAGTTCGCCAAGCTGGCGCTGGTCGTCTTCTTCGCCGGCTACCTGGTGGCCAAGCGCGACGTGCTGGCCCTGGCCGGGCGGCGGCTGCTCTTCATCGACCTGCCGAGGGCGAGAGACCTCGGTCCGGTTCTCGCCACCTGGGTGCTCAGCCTGCTCGTCCTGGTCTTCGAGAAGGACCTGGGCACATCGCTGCTGTTGTTCGGCACGTTCATCGCGATGATCTACATCGCGACCCGGCGCACCTCGTGGGTGCTGATCGGCGTCCTGCTCTTCGTCGGCGGCGCCTTTCTCGCCGGTCAGGTCTTCGACCATGTCGGCGCCCGCTTCGACGCGTGGCTCGATCCGACCAACCCGATCTACTACGGCAACGACCCCGTCTGCCAGACGGATCCGCCGAGCGACGCGATGTGCGGCAAGAGCTTCCAGATCATGCAGAGCCTGTTCGGGTTCGGTGCGGGCGGCATCCTGGGCACCGGCCTGGGTCAGGGCCATCCCGAGCTGATTCCGCTGTCGTTCTCCGACTTCATCGTCGCCGCCACGGGCGAGGAGCTCGGCCTGACCGGCCTGATGGCGCTGCTCATGCTCTACGCCCTGGTGGTGCAGCGGGGGCTACGCACCTCGCTGGCGGCGCGTGACCCGTTTTCGAAGTTGCTGGCGGGCGGCCTGTCGTTCATCCTGGCCTGGCAGGTGTTCATCATCGTGGGCGGTGTGACCAACCTGATTCCCCTGACGGGCCTGGTGACTCCGTTCATGTCGCAGGGTGGCTCGGCACTGCTGGCTAACTGGATCCTTATCGCGCTATTGGTACGCATGTCGGATGCGGCGCGGAAGCCTCCGCCCCAGGCGATCCAGAACGAAGGAATGACGCAGGTGTTCCAGCGATGAACAGCACGCTCAAGCGCACGGCCGTGGCCTGCCTGGCCATGTTCGCGCTGCTCATGCTCAACGTGAACTACCTGCAGGCCGTGAAGGCGGAGGGCCTGAGCACCGACGCCCGTAACACCCGTAACTTCTACGACCGTTACGCCGTCGAGCGGGGCCGCATCACCGCCGGTGGCGAGGTGATCGCGCAGTCCGTCGAGACCGACAGCGATCGGTTCAAGTTCATCAGGAAATACCCCAAGGGCAAGCTCTACGCGCACATCACCGGCTTCTTCTCGCCGGAGAGCGCCAGCGCCATCGAGAGCACCCAGAACGAACTGCTCGACGGCTCCAGCAGCGGCCTGCTGCTGAGGCGGAGCATCGACCTGTTCACCGGCGAGCCCACCAGGGGCGCCAACGTCGAGGTCACGATCGACCCCAAGGTGCAGAAGGCCGCCTACGACGCGCTGCGCGAGAGCGGCAAGCGCGGCGCCGTCGTCGCGCTCGAGCCGAGGACGGGCGCGATCCTCGCGATGGTCTCGCTGCCGACCTACGACCCCGCCGAGCTGTCGCTGACCGACAAGACCAAGGTCTTCCCCCGCTACGACGAGCTGGCCAAGCAGCAGAACCAGCCGCTGCTCAACCGCACGATCGACCGCACTTATCCGCCTGGATCGACGTTCAAGGTCGTGACCATGGCGGCCTACCTCGAGGACGACACCTCGCGGGGGCCGCAGACCACGGTCGAGGCGCCGCAGCGGCTCCCGCTGCCCAACACGAACATCAGCCTGCCCAACTACGGCGGCGCCGCCTGCGGCAGCGGACAGGTCACGCTGGTGTTCGCGCTGGAGCGCTCGTGCAACACGCCGTTCGGCAAGATGGGCATCGAGCTGGGCTACGACAAGGTGCAGGAACAGTCGGTCAAGTTCGGCATGGGCGAGCAGCTCGCGGTCCCGATGAGCGTGGCCAAGAGCGACTTCGGCCCGCGTGAGGACGCGGCCGCCGTCGCGATGGCCTCCATCGGGCAGCGCAGCAACCAGATGACGCCGCTGCAGATGGCCATGATCTCCGCGGGCATCGCCAACGAGGGCACGGTGATGAAGCCGTACCTCGTGAAAAAAGTCACCGACTCCAAGGGCGACTCGATCGAAGACGCCGAGCAGGAAGAGCTGAGCGAGGCGGTCAGCACCGAGACGGCGGCCAAGCTGCGCGACATGATGGTGAGCGTCGTCAGCAACGGCACCGCCAACCGGGCGCAGGTGCCCGGCGTCCAAGTGGCGGGCAAGACGGGCACCGCGGAGACGGCCGGCGGCCAGCCTCCGCACGCCTGGTTCATCTCCTTCGCCCCGGCCGAGGACCCGAAGGTGGCCCTGGCGGTCATCGTCGAGTCGGGTGCGGCCAACGTCGGCGCGGAGGCGACGGGCGGCGGTACCGCCGCGCCGATCGGCAAGGCCGTGATGGAGGCGGTGCTGAACAAGTGAGTGACGGTAACCTGCTGGACCATGCGGCTCCGTAACCGCTACCTCCTGATCTCCCGCATCGCCACCGGCGGTATGGGAGAGGTCTGGCGTGCCCGTGACGAGTTGCTCGGGCGCGAGGTGGCGGTGAAGGTCCTGCGCAGCCACATCCACGCGGACCCCACCTTCCGCGAGCGTTTCCGCAACGAGGCGAGGCTCACCGCGGCGCTGGCCGATCCCGGGGTGGCGCAGATCTTCGACTACGGCGAGGAGAACGACCTCGCCTATCTGGTGATGGAGCTGGTGCAGGGCGAGCCGCTGTCGGCCATCCTGGCGCGCAACGGCGCGCTCGGGGCCGAGGTGGCGCTCGACGTCGTGCACCAGACGGCCAGGGCCCTGCACGCCGCCCACTCCTCCGGGATCATCCACCGCGACATCAAGCCGGGCAACCTGCTGGTCACGCCCGAGGGCACCATCAAGGTGACCGACTTCGGCATCGCGCGGGCCCTGGAGGCGGCGCCGGTGACGCAGACGGGCACGGTGCTGGGCACGGCCCAGTACGTCAGCCCCGAGCAGGCGCAGGGTTTCCCGCTCACGCCCTCCACCGACCTCTACTCCCTCGGCGTGGTGGCCTACGAGTGCCTGGCGGGGCGCACGCCGTTCCGCGGCGACACCCAGGTGGCGATCGCCCTGCAGCACCTCAACGAGCCGCCACCGCCGCTCGGCGTGGACGTCCCGTCGCAGGTGCGCGAGCTGGTCATGGCGCTGCTGGCGAAGGAGCCGGGGCAGCGCCCGGCCACGGCGCTCGAACTGGCCGACCGGGCCCACGTGCTGCGCGAGTCGCTGGCCGGCGCTCGGTCCGGCGCCGACCTCAGCATGCTCACCGACCCGGGCGGCTTCCGCGTACGCGAGTCGTCGCCCGAGTCGTCGCCGGAGGACCAGCAGGCGACCGACCGCATCGCCCCGGCCACCGAGCCGCACGGCCCGCCGGCCCGCAGGCGCCGCAAGGGCGCGCGGACGCTGGCCGTGGTGGCCACGGCGGGCTGCGTGGCCGCGGTCGGGCTCAGCGCCGTCACCTTCGCCAACCGCCAGCCGCCCCCGCCGACGCCCGAGGTGGCCGAGCCGAGCGAGTCGCCGCCGCTGACGCCCCAGCGGACCGCACCCACGAAGAAGAAGCGCACCAAGCGGCCTCCGGCGCTTCCGGTGAAGTCGCAGCGGCCTATACCCTCTCGGTCGGCTACGGTAAGCAAGTCGGCAACACCCAGCAAGAAGCCGACGCCAAGACCGACACCCACACGGACGACGCGGACCCCTACGCCCACACCGACCCCTACGCCCACCACCACACCGACTACCCCGACACCCACCGCCTCGCCGGACCCGGGTGAGACAAACCCACCCAAGGAGCAGACGTGACGCGCAATGGGGTCGATGATGGACACCGGCGGCCCCCCGAGCAGGCCGGTACCCAAGATGAACGGTAAGGGACAGTGCAGGAAATGACTCAGCCTCGGCTACTCGGAGGTCGTTACGAGCTCGACGGTGTCGTCGGGCGCGGCGGCATGGCCGAGGTGTATCGCGCCCGAGACATCCGGCTGGACCGCATAGTCGCGATCAAAACGCTCCGGTCTGACCTGGCTCGCGACCACACGTTCCAGGCCCGGTTCCGCCGCGAGGCGCAGTCTGCGGCCTCACTCAACCACCCTGCCGTGGTCGCCGTCTACGACACCGGCGAAGACGTCACCGACGGCACCCCCGTGCCGTACATCGTGATGGAATACGTCGACGGCCGGACGCTGCGCGACCTGCTGCGCCAGGATCGGCGGTTGCTGCCGGAGCGCGCGGTCGAGCTGGTCGACGGCATCCTCAGGGCCCTCGACTACAGCCACCGCGGCGGCATCGTGCACCGCGACATCAAGCCGGCCAACGTGATGATCACGCGGGCCGGCGACGTCAAGGTGATGGACTTCGGCATCGCGCGGGCCATGGCCGACTCCGCCGCCACCATGACGCAGACCGCGCAGGTGATCGGCACGGCCCAATACCTCTCGCCCGAGCAGGCGCGGGGCGAGCGGGTCGATGCCCGCAGCGACATCTACTCCACCGGCTGCGTGCTCTACGAGCTGCTGACGGGCCAGCCGCCGTTCACCGGCGACTCCCCTGTCGCGATCGCCTACCAGCACGTGCGCGAGGAGCCGATCCCGCCCTCCCAGATCGACCGTGAGATCCCCCCGTGGGCCGACGCCATCGTGCTGAAGGCCATGGCGAAGGATCCGGCGCACCGCTACCAGAGCGCGGGCGAGATGCGGGCCGACATCCAGCGGGCGATGTCCGGCATGCCGGTCGACGCCCAGACGATGGCGATGACCGGCGACTACGGCCAGGGCACGCGCATGATGACCGCGCCCCAGACATCCGGCGGGCCGGCCACGCAGCGCAGCGGCGCGATCCCGCCCTACGAATATGACGAGGGCGACGGCGGCGGCCGGGGCGGCCGGCGCAGGGCTGCCGGCGGCGGTGGCGGCAACGCGGTCAAGACCGCGATGTGGATCATCATCCCGCTGCTGATCATCGGTGGGTTCATCACGGCCGGCTACCTGGTGTTCGGCTCCAAGGACACACCGGCCGACACGCAGATCGCGATCCCCGAGCTGACCACGCAGAAGGGCACGTACGCCGAGCAACAGCTCAAGCGCCTGGGGCTCAGCGTCCAGGTGACGCAGGAGTTCAGCTCCGACGTCGAGAAGGGCACCGTGATCGAGACGGAGCCCCCCGCCGGCACCAAGGTCGACAAGGGCGCCAGCGTCAAGCTGTTCGTGTCGAAGGGCACCGAGCGGGTCAAGGTGCCGGCCAACCTCATCGGCATGCCGCAGGCGGACGCCATGGCGGCCCTGGAGTCGGCGGGGCTGCGCGGCACGGTCAAGGCCAGAAACTCCGCCAAGGAGCAGGGCACGGTCATCGACACCAGGCCGAAGGCGGGCGAGTCGCTGGAGAAGGGCGGCACCGTCACCCTCTTCGTGCCGAAGGAACTGGCCGAGGTGCCCAGCGTGATCGGGCTCACCCAGGAGGACGCGAGTTCCCAGATCAAGAGCTCCGGGTTCAGGGTCAAGGTCTCCGAGCAGCCCAACGAGCAGCCCGCGGGCACGGTCATCCAGCAGAACCCCGGCGAGGGCACCAAGCTGCCGCAGGACACGACGATCACGATCGTGGTGTCCACCGGTCCCGGCGACACCGCCACGGAGCCGCCGCCGAGCGATGAGTTCCCGACGGACGACTTCCCGACGGACGAGGAACCGACGGAAGATTTCCCGACGGAGGACGAGCCGCCGGCCGACGACAACCCGATCGGCGACGGCGGCCTCGGCTGAGGCTCGCACGTGACAGGGCCGTCCATCCCCTCGGGGTGGGCGGCCCTTCGTCTTGTCGCGCGGACACAGAAACGCCCCCGCCGCTCGGGGGCAACGGCGGGGACGCTCACTTGTCTGTCGTCCGGCGGGAGAGGTTTGTTACACGATCCGGCGCAGCCAATTGCCGAGCAGCCGGTGGCCGTGCTCCGACAACACGGACTCGGGATGGAACTGGATGCCTTCGACGGGCGCCCGGCGGTGGCGCAGGCCCATGATGACGCCGTCGCGGGTGCGGGCGGTCACGTCGAGCACGTCGGGCACCGTGCCGGGCAGCACGGCGAGCGAGTGGTAGCGGGTCATCCGCACGGGAGAGGGCAGCGTCTCGAACACGCCCTCGCCGTCGTGGACGACGGCGCTGGTCTGCCCGTGGAAGAGGTCGGGAGCGCGGGCCACGGTGGCGCCGTGGGCGATGGCGATGGCCTGGTGGCCGAGGCAGACGCCGAGCAGCGGCAGCTTGCGCACGACCGCGTGGCGGACCAGAGGGACGCTCACACCAGCCGCCTCTGGCGTGCCGGGCCCGGGGCTGACGAGCACGCCGTCGAAGCCGTCGGCGTCGCTCACGGCCACGTCGTCACGCGACCGCACGTCGCAGTCGGCCCCCAGCTCGCGCAGGTATTGAACGATGGTGTGGACGAAGCTGTCGTGGTTGTCCACCACCAGCACACGGATCATTTCCTGACGGTCACCTCGTCCAGCGTCACCACGGGCTCGAAGAGCGGGAACACCACCCACCAGAGTACGGCCACGGCCGCGGCGACCAGCGCCAGGGCCGTCAGCACCCTGGTGCGCGTGGTGCCGGGCAGCTTGCGCCAGAGCCAGGCGTACATGTCACTCCTCTCGAGGTTCGCTCTCCTTGAGCACGCCGTACACGATGAGGCGCTCGGCGGCCGAGTACTCGGGGTGGCACGTGGTCAGGGTGATGAAGGCGCGTACGGGGCGGATGCCGGGTTTGCCGGGCACGGGGGCGAGCACGTCCACCTCGTCGGGCCGCACGATGTCCTGGGAGGTGACGCGGTAGGTGTAGCGGGCTTCGCGGGTCTCCACGACGATCTCGTCGTCGCGTTCGAGCTCGTCGATCTCGTTGAAGGGGGCCGCGTACGTCGTGCGGTGTCCCGACAACACGAAGTTGCCGACCTGGCCGGGAAGGGCGCTGTCGGGGTAGTGGCCAGGGCCGCGTTTCAGGTGGGCGGTGCCGACGCCCTCGACGATGGCGTACTCGTAGTCGCGGCCCAGCGCGGGGATGCGCAGCACGGCGAGGGCCTCGCCGGGCCTGACCGCACTCAGGCGCTCCCGTGCCGCCCTGTCGGCCGCCAGCTCGCTCTGGAGCAGCAGTTGCTGCTGCTGGGTGTAGGCGCCGGTGCCCCAGAGGAGGTAGGCGCAGAACAGCATGAGGATGAGGCCCGCGGTGATGCTCGTCTCCCCCACGGCCCGGAGCATGGCCCGCATGCGATCAGGGTATTCCTGGACGATGCGGGCTCCGGGGATCGCCATGTCATGCGCGTGGCGACTATCCTTGGCACGCTCGCACTACCGCGCTTGAACTACGCTTACCGAAAGGCCTGTGGACGATCCGGAAGCCCAGGCCCTCAGCAGGAGTTACCCAGTGCCCAAGTCGAAGGCTCGCAAGAAGGCGGTTTACACCCCGCCGCAGAGGTCCCAGCAGGTCAAGGTCAGCCCCCGCTGGCTGGCGCCCACCATGGTCACGGCGTGGATCGTCGGCATCCTGTGGATCGCCGTTTATTACGTCGCGCCGCAGACCCCCTTCATCGGCGACCTCCAG
The DNA here is from genome assembly GCF_009908215.1 of Nonomuraea sp. K271. Lineage (NCBI taxonomy): Bacteria > Bacillati > Actinomycetota > Actinomycetes > Streptosporangiales > Streptosporangiaceae > Nonomuraea > Nonomuraea sp. K271. Next base: position 87,621 of record NZ_JAAAHR010000003.1, read on the forward strand.
AACTGGAATCTGCTGATCGGGTTTGTTTTCATCATCTTCGGTGTGGTGCTTTCCACCCGCTGGCGTTAGTTCTTTCCACAGTCTTTTCCACAGCCTGGGGAAGCTCAGCTCATGGCCAGGATGGCCGACACCCTGACCACTATGAGCACCGCCAGCAGGATCAGCGCTCCGCCGATCGCCAGCACCTGCCACAGGGTCCTGTTGTTCTTGGGGGCGTAGGCCAGCGCCCCCGCCAGCAGCGCGCCCGTGATCAGCCCGCCGATGTGTCCTGTCCAGCTGATGTTGGGAAAGACGAAGGTGATCACCAGGTTGATCACGATGAGCACGGCGATGCCGCGCACGTCCATGCTGAGCTTGCGGCCCACCACGAACACCGCTCCGAACAGGCCGAAGATGGCTCCGGACGCGCCGACCGTGGGCTGGTTGATCGGGTCGACCCAGAGGCCGAGCGCCGAGCCGCCGAGCGCGCTGATCAGATAGATGGCGACGAAGCGTGCGTGCCCGAAGGCGCGCTCCAGGTAGGGGCCGATGACATAGAGCGCCCAGCAGTTGAACAGGATGTGGAACACGCCGCTGTGCACGAACGCGGCGGTGATCAGCCGGTGATATTCGTCGAGCAGGGCGACGCCTGCGGGCCACATGGCCAGTTCACCGGTGATCGCGCCGCCGGCGACGTATTGCACGCCGAAGACCACGACGTTGACGACCAGGATCGTGTACGTCACGATCGGCGTGCGTACGATGCCGCCGCCGAAGGTGGATCTGGCCTGGCGGATGCCCTTGTTGCCCTCGGCCACGCATTCGGGGCACTGGAAGCCGACCGCCGCGTCACGCATGCAGTCGGGGCAGATGGGACGCTCGCACCGCTGGCAGCGTACCCAGGTCTCCTTGTCGGGGTGCCGGTAGCAGGTGGGCACCGCCTCAGCGGGCTGCTCGGGCTGCGGGGGCGGGCTCGGCGGCTGGCTGGTCATGACCGAAGCCTAAGGCTTGCGCGGGGATGCCGCGTGACCGCGAGCGCCCGCGCTCCGGCGAGGCCGCCGCCGATCGGACGGCCTCGACGCGCCGGAGCGTGCTGGTGCGCGGAGGTCAGGCAGGAACGCGGTCGATGGTGACCGACTCCAGCACGACGTCCTCCACGGGGCGGTCGTTGCCGTCGGTGCGGGTCTTCGCGATGGCGTCGACCACCTCCCGGCCCTCGACGACCTCGCCGAAGATGGTGTGCTTGCCGTTGAGGTGCCGCAGCGGCGCCTGGACCGTGACGAAGAACTGCGAGCCGTTGGTGCCCTTGCCGAAGCGGATGCCCGCGTTGGCCATGGCCAGCAGATAGGGGCGGTCGAAGAGCAGCTCGGGGTGGATCTCGTCGTCGAAGTCGTAGCCGGGGCCGCCGACGCCCTGGCCCAGGGGGTCACCGCCCTGGATCATGAAGCCCGGGATCACCCGGTGGAAGATCGTGCCGTCGTAGAAGCGGCCGGTGCTCTTCTCGCCGGTGCCCGGGTGGGTCCACTCGCGCGTGCCCTCCGCGAGCTCGACGAAGTTTCGCACCGTCTTCGGGGCCTTGTTGGGAAAGAGCTCTATTTTGACGGTGCCGTGATTGGTGTTCAGGTTAGCGATCAGCTTCTCAGCCACGAGACAGCTGCCTCCCTCTATGTACAGGGTCGGTTTGTCATGTTCTCAGGGCTGAGGCCGTACGGCCCAGCCCGGGCCATCCTCCCACGGACGGCCATGATTGAGCCCTCTTGTCCAGGGAAGGTCAGGCTCGGGCACCCAACGACAGGGGAGGTTGTCGTGTCCCTGACAATGAGAAAACGCCGCGTGGTCATGGAGGTTCCCGCCACGTGGATGGGCCGGATGAAGGCCCAGGCCGTAAGAACCGGCCACCGTATGGCGCCGATGGCGGACCAGGCCAAAGTGGTCACCGCCCGGCGCATCGAGGACGCCCGCTACTGGGCGGCGCCGCGGCTGGAGTCCGCGGCACACGGTGTCGAGGAACAACTCGCCCCCAAGGTCAGCCACATGCTGACCACGGCGGCCAGGAGGATCGATCCCAAGCCCGAACGGTCGCGGCGGTGGCCGATGCTCATGCTGCTGACCGGCCTTACGGTGGGGTCGATCGGCTACATGTTCTACCGCCGCAACGCCCAGCAGTGGACCGAGCACATGAAGGACTCCGCTAGCGATGCGTCACGCTGGGTCAATGAGAATGCGAGCACAGCCGCGGAGTCGGCGGACCGGATGGCCGCGAAGGCCTCCGACAAGGCGGACGAGGCATCTCGCGAGATGTCCTGAGTTCGCTGGGAAGCGCGCCCCCTGTCGACAGGGGGCGCGCTTCCGTTGTGCGAGGTTCCCCCGTCAGTGGTGCGACCTGGTCACTCGGCCTTCTTGCACTCGATCTTGACGGTCTTGTGCGGCCCCTCGCCGGCCCTGACCATGATCCCGTCGGCCGGTAGGGCGGGCTTCCACGTGTCGGCGTCGGCGCGCACGCCGCGGCGCGCCTCGCCCTCGGAAAGCTTCACGCCCTTCGCAGGTGCCTGAATCTCCACCGTCTCCCTGTGCTCGGGCTTGACCGGGGCCGTCACCTCGGCAGGCTTGGCCCGCTCGACCCTGGCCGTCGCGCGGTCAGGGGCGGTCGGCTTGGCGCCCTCGGCGGGCATGGCCCTGACCACCTCGATGGTCTTGCCGTCACTCGTCTTGCAGATCACCTTGGTGCCCGCGGTGAGATCCGCGAAGCTGGAGGGCTCGTCGGCCATGGCCGAGCCGGCCAGACCCGTGACGGCCAGGCCGGCGACCGCGGCGAGCACCGCGAGACGTCGCTTGATCATGGTTCTCCTCACTCGAGGTTCGATGGAACGCATCCGAGAGTGCTCGCGTGTACCTGAAGCGATGCTGAAGGGACCCGAAACGATCTTCAGGTTGGCTTTAGGTGCACTGCGGCACTCTGGTGCCTGTGCGAGTGTTACTGGTGGAGGACGAGGAGCGGCTGGCCGACCTGGTGAAGGGCGGCCTGGCCGGTGAGGGCTTCGCGGTGGACGTGGCGCACGACGGGCGCGACGGGCTCTGGATGGCCACCGAGAACACGTACGACGTGATCGTGCTCGACGTGATGCTGCCCAGGATGAACGGCTACGCCGTCTGCTCCAAGCTGCGCGAGGCGGGCGACTGGACGCCGATCATGATGCTCACCGCCAAGGACGGCATCTACGACGAGGCCGAGGCGCTCGACAACGGCGCCGACGACTACCTCGCCAAGCCGTTCTCCTACGTGGTGCTGCTGGCCAGGCTGCGCGCGCTGGTACGGCGGGGCGGGCGGGAGCGGCCCGTGTCGATCAGCGTGGGCGACCTGGTCATCGACCCGGCCGGGCTGCGCTGCCACCGGGGAGAGGCGGAGATCTCTTTGACGCCGAAGGAGTTCGCGGTGCTGCACGCGCTGGCGCGGCGGGCCGGCGAGGTGGTGTCCAAGAGCGAACTGCTGGCCCAGGCGTGGGACTTCACCTACGACGGCGACCCGAACATCGTCGAGGTCTACATCAGCGCTCTGCGCCGCAAGATCGACGTGCCGTTCGGCCGGACGACACTCATGACGGTACGCGGGGCCGGATACCGGTTGGAGGCGGCATGAGAAGGCTGAGGCTCCCGATCCCGGTGCCGTCGTTCCGAGGGTTGTCGTTCCCGGGACTGCCATCCTCGCGTTCGCCGTCCACAGGGCCGACGTCCACAGGGCGGCAGGGTTCGAGGCGGTCGGCTTCGGGGTTGTCGTCCGTACGGCTGCGGGCGACCGCGGCGGCGACGCTCGTGGTGGCGCTCGCGCTCGGCGCCGTCGCCCTGGGGCTGGTGGCGATGCTGCGGGGCAGCCTGGAGCGCAGTGCCGACGCCGCGGCGGTCCGGAAGGCCGTGGAGGCGGTGCCGTACGCGCAGACCTTGTCCGTCGTGCCGGCGGAGGAGGGCGAGTTCCGCCCCGCGCGGAAGGCGGAGCCGCTTGAGATACAGCGGGCGCCCGCGAAGGGCGCGAGGGAGCTGATCTACACCGACGACGGCGCGATGGCCGGGATCGCCGACCCTGACGTCCTGGTGACCAGGGCGAAGGTCGCTCCCGCCCCGACCGTCGACTGGGCCGAGCCCGGCCAGTACGCCATCGCAGGCGTCGAGGTGCGCACCGAAGCCGGCCCTGCGATGTTGTGGTCCCGGGTCAGCCTGGCGAGCGCCGAGGACGCCCTGAACACGCTGTACGCCACGCTGCTGCCCGGCGTGCCCGCCGTGCTGGTCGTGGTGGCGGGGATGACGTGGTTCTCGGTGGGCCGCGCGCTGGCTCCCGTGGCCGCGGTCAGGGCGAAGGTGGCCGACATCACGGCGCGAGATTTGCACCAGCGGGTGCCTGTCCCCCCTTCCAAGGACGAGATCGCCGCGCTGGCCACCACGGTGAACGCGACGCTCGACCGGCTGGAGACGGCGGTCGGCACGCACAAGAGGTTCGTCGCCGACGCGGCGCACGAGCTGCGCAGCCCGATCGCCACCCTGCGCGCCCGGCTGGAGCTGGCCGAGCGGAGCGAGCTCACCAAGGAGGCGCTGGCCGACGTGGAACGCCTGCAGTCGCTGGCCGCCGACCTGCTGATGCTGGCCAAGCTGGACGCGGGTGAGCCGCCGCGTACGGCGGAGCTGGATCTGGGGCAGGTGGCGGCGGAGGAGTCGCTGCGGGCGATGCGGCGGCCCGACGTGCGGGTGGAGCTCGACGTCGAGCCCGACGTGGTGATGAAGGGCTCACGCGCGCATCTCGACCGTCTGGTGACCAACCTGGTCGACAACGCCGTCCGGCACGCGGCCTCGACCGTGCGGGTGGGGGTCCGCGTGGAGGGCGAGCAGGCGGTGCTGGAGGTGGCCGACGATGGGCCCGGCATTCCGCCGGAGCACCGGGAGGCGGTTTTCGACCGGTTCACCCGGCTGGACGAGGCCCGCGCCCGTGACGCGGGCGGGGCCGGGCTGGGGCTTTCGATCGCTCGCGACATCGCCGCCCTGCACGACGGCACCCTGGTGTACGAAGATGCCGGATTTATCGCGAAATTTCCCCGGACTCCTGGCTAGCCGCGGGAAGAGAGCGGAGGTAACTGGTGCAGCGTCTCGTGACGGCGAAGCCCGACCCGGTGTAGACGCTGACCGCACCGGTGGGGTTGTGGGCGTCGACCCCGAGCCCGGTGCTGGTATAGCCCTGCTGGGCGAAGGCGGACAGGGCGTGGGCGATCAGCGTGCCGGCCACGCCCCTGCCGCGCCACTCCTTCAGCGTGGCGACGATCTGGATCCAGGCCTGGCGCTCACCGGTCAGCGCGTACTTCCGGTCGAAGAAGTGGGTGACCAGCCCGCCCACCGGCCGCTCACCCGCCAGCGCGACGAACGTGGCCTCGGGGACGAAGTTGCGGGAGCCGGTGATCGAGTGCCGCCAGCTCTCGGGGGTGTGCGGCACGCTGCCCCAGTGGTCGCGGAACGCCTCGTTGCGCACGTGGCGCACTCCGTCGTCGAGCTCGGGCGACCAGGTGGCGATCGACACGCCCTCGGGCGGGCGCACCGGGGGCAGGTCGCCGGTCAGGGACCGCTCCATGCGGGCGAAATAGCGCGCGGCCGTGAATCCGGCGCCCTCCGCGAGCGCCCGGGTGCCCGGCAGGTCGTCGTAGACGTCGAACGTGATCTCCACGGGCAGCCCGGGGTAGGGCTTCGCGCTCACCCTGGGCGCCGCGCGCAGGCTCCAGTCGATGACCCGCCGACCGAGCCCCCGCCTCCGGTGGGCCGGGTGCACGCCGCCCCACAGGTGCATCAGGTGCGTCTCCCCGGCGGACTGACGGGCCGGGAGGCAGCCGAAGGCGACGATCCGGTCGCCGTCCCTCGCCGCCAGCGTGCCCTCGGTCAGGTCGAGCAGGCGGGAGCCGAGCCGCTCCGCCACGTCGTCGACGCCGTAGACGGCGCCGGTCATGTCCTCGGCCTCGATGGCGGCCCAGAGTTCGGCCAGGGGCCGGGCGTCCTCCCGTGTCAGCGGTTCCCATTGCATGCTGGAAGCCTAGGTGAGCCTCTTCACGGCTGCCGTACCCGGGTGTTCTGGAACGAGGCGAACCGCCGGTCCTCGGGCGTGCGCACGGCGGTGAGGGTGATGATGGAGGTGCGGCTCGGATCGGCCTGGCCGTCCACGGTCGAGCCCCCGCCCGAGAGCACCAGGGCGACGTCGTCGGACAGCGCCTTGATCAACGGCTGCTCCCCGCCGGACTCGAGCCTGCTCGTACTCGGTCTCGAGCATGAGGAGGCGCGGCGGGCCGGTGATGGAGACGACACCGGCGTGTCGACCCGGGCTCTCTCAGACCGCGTCGAGCTGCATGAAGGCGCGGTCGATTGCCTGCCTGGTCACGTCCTCCGGATAAGGGAAACGCCTGATCAAATCGCGCAGCCCCTCCACGTGGGCCTTCTCGGCCAGCTCGGCCACCAGGGCCAGCTCCTACGCGCTGCGCCAGCGCGTACGCCCGGTCGACCACCGCGCCGTGCCCCGGCACGATCACCGGCTCGGGCATCTCCTCCAGCATCTTCCCCAAGGTCACCGGCCAGTCGAGCGGGTACGAGTCGCTGAACGCCGGAGGTGCCCCCTCCTCCACCAGGTCACCGGCGAACACCACGCCCGCGTCGGGAACCTGTACGACGACGTCGTTGCTGCTGTGCCCGAGCCCGAAATGCCGCAGGTGCACCATGCGGCCGCCGATGTCTAGCCCTGCCGCCGTGCTGAACGTCTGGTCCGGGGGCACGATGGTGAGCTCCTCCAGTTCGTCCCGGAGCTCCGGCGAGCCCTTGATGACGCCGGCCCGCTGCTGATCGCCGTACAGCTCCAGTTCCTCAGCGCACCTGACGTGGCCCCAGATCTCGGCGGGGCGGAAGAGGGCGTTGCCGAAGCAGTGGTCGAAGTGGGAGTGGCTGTTGACCACCGTCCACGGGGCGGGGGTGATCCTCCTGATCGCGTCGATCAGGTCCGCCGCCTCCCGATAGGACGTACGGGTGTCCAGCACCAGGCAGTGCCCGTCACCCACGACCAGACCTACGTTCATGTCGTACGACCGGTGGCGCCGGACGTAGGCCCGGTCCCCCACCTCCTGCCACTGCTCACTCATGCCCACGAACCCTACTTTTAGCATTGGACTCATGGCATATGACTTCCAAGTCGTCATCGACACGGTCGACCCGCATCCCCTCGCCGACTGGTGGGCCGACGCGCTCGGCTGGCAGGTGGAGCCCTCGAATGAGGCGTTCATCCGCGCCATGATCGAGAAGGGTCACGCCACCGAGGACGACACCACCACGCACAACGGCGCGCTGGTGTGGAAGGCGGGCGCGGCCATCAGGCACCCCGACGGGCTCGAACGTGCGCCGCGCGTGCTGTTCCAGCTCGTGCCCGCAGCCAAGACGGTCAAGAACCGTGTGCACCTCGACGTACGCGTGGGGGCCGACAACATCGAGCCGGTCGTCGAGCGGCTGACCGCCAAGGGGGCGAAGGTGCTGCACCGCGGCCGCCAGGGCCCCAACTGGTGGATCACCATCGCCGACCCCGAGGGCAACGAGCTCTGCATCACCTGATCAGCCCCGCAGGTACGCCAGGACCGCCAGCACCCTGCGGTGACCGTCGGCGGCCGGGGGCAGGTCGAGCTTGGCGAAGATGTTGGCGATGTGCTTGGCCACGGCCGCGTCGGTGACGACCAGTTCCTTCGCGATCGAGGCGTTGGAGCGCCCTTCGGCGATCAGGCCGAGCACTTCCTGCTCGCGCGGGGTGAGCCTGCCCAGCGGGTCGCGCCGCCGCCTGAGCAGCTGCCGCACCACCTCCGGGTCGACGACCGTGCCGCCCGCGGCCACCCGGTCCAGCGCGTCGACGAACTCGCGTACGTCGCCGATGCGGTCCTTCAGCAGGTAGCCCACGCTCGCGCCGCCGCCGGACTCGAGCAGTTCGGCGGCGTACGTCTGCTCGACGTACTGGCTGAGCACCAGCACCGCGAGGTCGGGGCGGAGGCGGCGCAGGCGCAGGGCGGCGCGCAGGCCCTCGTCGCTGAAGCCGGGCGGCATGCGCACGTCGGTGACCACGGCGTCGGGGCGGTGCTCGGCGACGGCGGACTCCAGGGCGGGCGCGTCGCCGACCCCCGCGACCACGGTGTGGCCGAACCGTTCGAGCAGCCCGACGAGGCCCTCCCTGAGCAGGACGGCGTCCTCGGCGATCACTATGCGCACGGGATCTCCACTCGTACCAGGGTCGGCCCTCCTGCCGGGCTGGACACCGACAGTCTTCCGTCCACGACGGCCAGCCGGTCGGCCAGGCCGGTCAGTCCCGTCCCCTGTGCCGGGTCGGCGCCGCCCACGCCGTCGTCGCGCACCTCGACGACCAGCGTGCCGCGTTCCGTCCGGCCGGTGACGGCGCCCCTGGTCGCGCGGGCGTGCTTGGCGAGGTTCGTGAGGGCCTCGCTGACGACGTAGTAGGCGGTGACCTCCACAGCGGTGGGCAGCCGTCCGAGCAGCTCGACGTCGACGTCCACCGGCACCGGCGAGCGTCCCGCGACGTCCCGTACGGCCGCGGCCAGGCCCCGGTCGGTGAGCACCTGCGAGTGCACGCCCCTGATCAGCTCGCGCAGCTCGGCGAGCGCCTGCTTGGCCTCGTCGTGGGCCTGTCCGATCAGCCTTCCGGTGGTCGAGTCCTCGGGCAGGTCCAGCCTCGCCAGGCCGAGTGCCATCGACAGGGACACCAGCCGCTGCTGAGCGCCGTCGTGCAGGTCCCGCTCGATCCTGCGGCGTTCCATCTCGAACGCGTCCACCAGCCGGGCGCGGGACCTCAGCACCTCGTTCAGCTCCGGCCCCTGCGGCACGAGGACCGCCCGTGCCATCGCCCCGCGCGCGCCGGCCCAGGCGGTGACCGTGTACGCGGCGACGGGCAGCAGCAGCACGCCCGCCACGCTGACCGCGACCCCGACGGCGGGCATCACGTTCGGCTGGACGGCCGGGGTGAGGATGAGCAGCACCGGGCCCACCACGGTGAACAGCACCATGAGCAGGTCGATCCACCACATCGCGAGCAACGTCAGGACGGCGAGCCCCACCTCACGCCCACGCCGGTCCCGTGTCTCGGGAAGGGGCACGTCGTCGACCAGCCGCAACCTCCGCGGCTCGAACCAGGCGACGGGCAGCACGGCCACCGCCACGACCGCCGCCCCCACGACGAAGCCCTGCGGCGGCTCGATGAGCGCCGCGGCGACGGCGGCCAGCGCGAAGGCCGCGCCGGGGACGGCGCCGCCCATCAGGTACGCCACACTCCGCCAGGGCCATGACGACCCGAGGAAGGGCAGCGGGCGCCTGGTCAGCGCCTCCAGCGCGGTCCTGTTGAGCACCTTACGACCGTAACCAGGGGCGGAGGGCAGGGCGATAGTCCAGGGTGTACCTTTCGCAGCTCCTACGCGCCGTTGCGGAATTCCAGCCCTTCGAACGTGCCGGACGTGCGCCACCGGTCGATGTAGCCGAAGTACGCCGTGGCCCCGTGCGGATAGCCGGCGTTGAGCCAGCTGCGCAGCCCGAGGTCCTGGCCCTCGTTGTTGTAGTAGCCCGGCGTGCAGTCGGGTGAGCCCAGGATCCCGCCGCCGCCCGACAGCAGCAGCTCGATCCAGGCGTCCTCGGCCTCCTTGGTGACCTCGATCTCGCGGTAGCCGTGGTCGAGGGCGTGCCGCACGATGATCGCGATGGTCCTGCCCGCCTCCGTGAGGTTGTGCGGGATGTTGGAGATGAGGTTCGCGCCCTGCGTCGGCTGGACGAGGAAGACGTTGGGGAAGCCGTGCGCGTGGATGCCGTGCAGCGTGCGCATGCCCTCCGCCCAGTGGTCCGACAACCTGACCCCGTCGCGTCCGGTCACCTCGTAGCCGGCGCGGCGGGTGTAGTCGGTGCCCACCTCGAAGCCGGAGGCGTAGATGACGCAGTCGACGTCGTACTGCCGGCCCGCGGCCACGACGCCCTTCTCCGTGATGCGTTCCACGCCCTTGCCGTCGGTGTCGACGAGGTGGGTGCCGGGAAGGTTGAAGGCCTGCAGGTATTCGTCGTGGAAGCACGGGCGCTTGCAGAGCTGGCGGTACCACGCCTTGAGCTTGCCCGCGGTCTCCTTGTCGGTGACGACGGCGTCGACGCGGGCGCGGATCTCCTCCATCTTCTCGAAGTCGGAGTCCTCGAAGGCGGCCAGCATGTTCTCGGTCGTACGCTCCTCGGGCGGGAGCGCCTGGATGCGCGAGCGCACGCGGCGGGCCAGATCGGTCCAGCCGTCCATGACCAGGTCCTCGTCGGCCAGCGCGCCGGTCTGGTTGGCGGTGAAGTTCTCCAGCCAACGCTGCTGCCAGCCGGGGGTCGCGACCTGGGCGAACCATTGCGGGTCGGTCGGCCGGTTGTCCCGCACGTCGACCGACGAGGGGGTGCGCTGGAAGACGTACAGCTCCTCGCAGGCCCGCGCGAGGTGCGGCACGCACTGCACGGCCGTCGCGCCGGTGCCGATGACGGCCACGCGCTTGCCGGCCAGCCGGTCCAGGGGCGCGCCCGACGGGTCGCCGCCGGTGTAGGCGTAGTCCCAGCGGCTCGTGTGGAACGCGTGCCCGCGGAACGTCTGGATGCCCGGGATGCCGGGGAGTTTGGGCACATGCAGCGGGCCGATGCCCATGGTGACGAACCGGGCGGTGAAGTGGTCGCCCCGGTTCGTGCTGATGCGCCAGCGGGAGCGGGACTCGTCCCATTCGAGGTTCGTGACCTCGGTGTGCAGGAGGGCGTTGTCGTACAGGCCGAAGTGTTCGCCGATGCGGCGGCAGTGGTCGAGGATCTCGGGCGCGTGGGCGTACTTCTCCGTCGGCATGTGCCCGGTCTCCTCGAGCAGCGGCATGTAGACGTACGAGGCCGTGTCGCACTGCGCGCCCGGGTAGCGGTTCCAGTACCACGTGCCGCCGAAGTCGCCGCCCTTCTCGACGACGCGCACGTTCTCGACGCCGGCCTCCTTCAGCCGCGCGCCGGTGACGAGCCCGGCGAAGCCGCCGCCGATGACGGCGACCGTCACGTGGTCGGACTTCGGCGGGCGCTCGGTGAGCGGGGTGTAGGGGTCGTCGAGGTAGTGCGCGAAGCGGCCGGTGAGGCGGAGGTACTGGCCGTTGCCGTCAGGACGCAGCCGCTTGTCACGCTCTTCCCGATATTTCAGGCGAAGCGCTTCTTTGTCGATGATCGGGTGGTCGGTCATGCATCCTCCGCGACGACGAGTGGCCAGGACGCTCGGCACCAATTCCAGAATGGCATTCGGGAAAACCGTCAGCAAGCCGAGTTCCCACTCACCCGCGATCCAGGTCGGCGGCACCCGCCCGGTGACCGGAACACCCACTATTGTGGGGGCCCCGACTTCCGAGGATGCCCATTCATGTCAGCTCATCGCGCACTGGTCATCGCCATGCTGCCCGCGATCGGGCTCCGCGTGCTCGCCGTACTCGGGTTCCCTCCTGCGCTGCTGTTCTACGGCGACTCTTTCGCATTCATGCGCGAGGAGCTGGCCCCCGGCACCACCCGGCCGTCCGGATATTCGCTGCTCCTCGCGCTGCTCCGCCCCGCACACAGCCTGACCCTCGTCACGGTGCTGCAGCACCTGCTGGTGCTGGGGCTCGCCGTGGCCGTCTACGCGCTGCTGCGACGGCGCGGTCTGCCCGGCTGGGGTGCCGCGCTGTTGGTCACGCCGCTGCTGTACGACGAGTTCATGCTGCTGCTCGAGCACATGATCATGGCGGACGCGATCTTCATCGTGCTGGTCACCGCCGCCGTCGTGCTCGTCGTCTGGCGCGTCACCCCCACCACGGCCGCCGTCGGCGGGCTGCTCCTCGGCCTCGCCGGCATCACCAGGACCGTCGGGCTGCCGCTGCTCATCCTGGTCGCCGCCTACCTGCTGATCCGCCGGTACGGCTGGCGCCCGCTGGTGGCGCTGCTGGTCGCCGGCGCGATCCCGCTGGGCGCGTACGCGACGTGGACCAAGGTGGAGAAGGGCAAGTTCGGGCTGACCGAGGCCGACGGCAACTTCCTGTGGTCGCGAACCATGAGCTTCGCCGACTGCGACGTGATCAAGCCTCCCGAACGGCTGGCCGTGCTCTGCCCCAACATGCCGGTGGAGCAGCGGCCCTACCCGCCGCACTGGCTCTGGGAGGACTTCTCGCCGCTGCTCAAGGTGCCGGGCACGGCCAACCGCAACCAGCTCGCCGGCGAGTTCGGCAGGATGGCGATCCTGGCCCAGCCCGGCGACTATCTCGCCGCGGTCGCGACCGACCTGACGGAACTGCTGCGCTGGGAGCGTACGGCCGTCGACGAGAAGACGCCCTACAAGCTGCCGACGTCGGAGCGGCCGATCAACGAGTCGGTGCGGGACGTGGCCGAGTCGTACGAAGCGGGGCCGGCCGCGACACGGGTGGTGGAGCCGGTCGCCGGGTGGCTGCGGGCGTACCAGCGGTTCGGGTACGCGCCCTTCCCGCTGCTCGTGCTGGCCCTCGGCGGGGCGCTGGTCGCGGCGCTGGTGCGGCGGCGGTGGGACGCGCTGCTGCCCGGGGTCGCGGCGCTCGCGCTGATCGCCTCGCCGCCCTTCCTCGCCGCCTATGACATCAGGTACGTCATCCCCGCGATCCCGCTGGTGTGCCTGGCCGTGGGGCTCACCCTCGGCGCCCGCTCACCGTCGCGCCAGGAGCCCGCCACCGCCGAACCGGAGCCCGCCGGTCGCGTTCAGGCGTGAGACGTTCGCGTTCAGGTGTGCGGGAAGCCGCGGACGAAGCGGCGCTGCCACGGGGTCTCGACGGCGCCCTTGGCGTAGTGCTCGCGTACGTACGCGACCGCCTGGTTGCCGGGCACGCCGTCGAGCACGGCCAGGCAGGCCAGCGCCGTGCCGGTGCGGCCCCGGCCGCCGCCGCACGCGATCTCGACCCGTTCGTACGCGGCACGGCGCAGCGCCTCTCTCAGGGCCTCCGCGGTCGCGTGCCGATCGGACGGCAACCGGAAGTCGGGCCAGCGCAGCCACAGGTGCCGCCACTCCACCGCGGCCGGGCGGCGGCCGAGCAGATAGAGGCCGAACGCGGGCAGCGGGCCTTCGGGCAGCACGTGCCTGAGCCCCCGGCCGCGCACGAGGCACCCCGACGGCAGTCGCATGACACCCTCCGCGGCGGGATCCCAGGTCTCGGCCACGCGGCGAGCGTAGCCGTACCGGCGGGCGCGGTGACGGCGTTCAGCTTCCGGCTGATCGGATGCCGTCTCACGCGTTGAGGGAGAGCCCTCTGAACGTGCCCAGCCCCAGCAGAGGGAGGTCGGCTTCGCCGTCGTCCAGCGGCACCCTGGAGAAGGTCGCGTGGAGCACGCCGGACTCATCCGGGTACAGCGGCACCTGGTCCCCCGACGCGTTCTTGGTCATCACCTCGTGGTGCGCGAGGGCGTCCGGACGCGGCGGGTCAGGCTCTCCGGCAGGAGCCGCTTCGTGGACCCCGGACGGGAGCCGCTCGCCCGGAACGCCGGATCCGCGTCGCCGCCCAGCCGGGACGCCGGCTCTCCCCGCCGGACCGCCCGAGCGCCGGAGCGGAGACACCAGGCCAACCGCCCGACGCCGGAGCGGCGTCTGAAGTCGGCGTCGGCGCCCAGGCCTGGACGGAGCGTCTTGACGGCGACCAGGTCTGAGCCGACCAGAGCATGGGACCGAAATGCCCGGGATGCCCTATTTACGAAGAAGCTACATATTGTCGGTGGGCAGCAAATTCGGAGCACCAAATTATCAAATTAGACCGTGCCATCATCCGGATGATCTTGCCGACTACAGAGGCCCTGACCTGCATAAATACCGCTATTTCGCACCCTGTTACCGAATCGCATTCCATACGGAGACGATCTGACACAGCAACATCACGATCAGCCGTACACATGGTCAAATATCTAGCATCCTCTGTTATGGTCCCTTCCTGCCCGAAAATATGGGACACCCTTTACCCGAGGAGGATCATGCGGAGCGCCCGAAGGATCATCGCCATCAGCACCGCTCTGGCGGCCGCCACCGCTCCCCTGCTGGCAGTCGCGTCTCCTGCAGCCGCCGCGCAGCCCGCGACGACCGTCCAGCAGGCCCTGCCGCTGGACGACGTGCTCCCCATCCAGGGGCTCAACCCGCTGCAGCAGCTCAAGCGCGTCAAGCAGTTGCTGAACTCCGGCTACGTGCCGCAGGCGTTGAGCGTGACGAACGCGGCCAACCCCCAGTACGCGTCCGTCTGGGTCAAGGACGCCACCCGCAAGGTCAACGTGCTGCAGGGCCTTTCGGCCCTCGACCTGCAGAAGCGCATCACCGAGCAGCTGAAGCTGGGCTTTGTGCCGAGCATCATCAGCGGCACCGGCTCGGGCCCCGGCGCCATCTTCGCGGCGGTCTTCGAGAAGAAGGCCTCCGGCAAGGCCGAGGCCAAGGTCGACCTGACCAAGGACGCCTTCCAGAAGCTCAACACCCAGCTCAGCGGCTCCGGTCTCAGCCTCGCCTCGGTCGACGTCTACGGCACCGTCGAGAAGCCGCTCTACGCGGCCGTCTGGGTCGCCGGCGCCGCCACCGGTGCCGTCAAGGTGAGCCTCGGCCAGACCGTGGAGCAGCGCGGCAAGGAACTCCTGGCGATGGCCAAGCAGGGCCTGCGCCCGGTTCTCATGGCCATCGAGCCCGGTCAGCTCTACACCACCGTGTGGAGCAAGGGCAGCACGGCCGGCCTGAAGGAACACCTGAACCTCAACCGCGTGACCTACACCGTGCAGAACACCAAGATGAAGGCCTTGGGCTACACGCCTGTCGTCCTGGACACCGCGGGCAACACCTTCGCGGCCATCTGGAGCAAGGGCTGACCGCTCCCGCAAGCGCGGGATCCCGGTGAGGCCGCGGCCACCGGGATCCCGTGCGCGCCGGACAACCACCTCGCCGACGCCCTGCCTGCCGCCTGCGCGTGACCGGCAGCGTACGGGACGAGCGGGGTGCGGCGCGCCGACCCCCCGACGCCGCGGCGGCCATCCCCCTCTCCCGGCGATCAGGGACGTACGTTCCTTGGTCGCCGGGCAGGCCGCCCTTCAGCCCCGACGCCCCTCAGTCGCCGACGCCGCGCAGCACCGCCAGCAGAAACGTCCGATGCCGGAGTACGAGCTCCCGCCCGGACACGGCCCAGCCGATCGCCGCCCGCGCGTGCCGTCGGCGGGCAGCGGGGAGGGCGGGATCCAGCCGGTCGCCGGGGCGGCATGACGACCAGTCGATGAAGGCCACCGGCAGTCCGTCGCGGAAGACGGTGTTGAACGGGCCGGGATCTCCGTGGACGACGCATTCGCGACCGGCGGCCAGCATGTGTCCGGCGGTCGCCTCGTGCAGCTCGCGCAACATCCGCCCACCGCGCGCGTACGCGCCGGGAGCGCGCTGGGCGGGGTGGTCGGTGGTCGCGCCCGTAATGAAGCCGAGCACGTCGCGCCCCCGTTCGTCGATACCGAGGTGACGTGGCGCGTACGGGTAGCCCGCGGACTCCAGGTGACGCAGCACCCTGGCGGCGAAGGCGGCGTTGGAATCCCTGGCCCGCCGGACGGTGTCGCCGACCCGTACGACTTCGGTGGCGTTGTGGCCGCCGTGCAGCGGCTCCTCCGGCGCAGGCATGTTGCGAAGCCGGTCCCGGTCAGCCGTGTTTCGTGGCGCCCAGGGCGCGCATGAGGTGGTCTGCGAGGGATTCGACGTAGCCGGGTTCGATGGGGGCCTGGCGTACGTTGAGCCGCCAGTGGACGGGGGCGGCGATCAGGTCGAGGGCGAGTTCGAGGTCGAGGTCGGCGGGGAGTTCGCCGCGTTCGATCGCGCGGTGCAGGGCGGCCGAGCCGAGCAGCCGCCTGGGCGTGCCGATGGCGGTCCTGATCGCTTCGGCCAGAGCCGGGTTGCGGGCGGCCTCGGCGGTCAGGTCGGGCAGGATGAGCACGAAGCGCGGATGGCTCAGCCAGTCGCGGATGGCGTTCAGGCCCCCGATGAGGTCTCCGCGCAGCGACCCGGTGTCGGGGAACTCCGCCCACGGCACGCTCATCTCCGACAGCACCGCGAGCACCATGTCCTGCTTGCGCGGCCAGCGCCGGTAGAGCGCGCTCTTGCCCACGCCCGCGCGCCGGGCGACGGCCTCCATCGACAACCGCCCGTAGCCGCGTTCGGCCAGTTCGTCCAGCACGGCCTCGGTGATCGCGGAGGTGATCTGCGGCTGGAGCACGGCGGCGCCTGTGGGCGGGCGGCGAGTACGTCCGGTCATGTCCCGCAGCATACAGGTGGACGATACGGTACCGTCCTGTCCTAAGATGAACGGGACGGTACCGTATCGTCCATACGTGATTTCGGGGAGAGACCATCGTGACCACCGCGCGCGACCTCATCGCAGAAGCGCTCCGGCGCCTGCTCGCCAAAGACATGATCGGCTACGCCGGGCTCTGGGCCGTCGACGGGACCATCGAGTTCCCGTTCGCCCCGCAGGGCTACCCCGCCCGGCTGGACGGCAGGGCCGCCATCGAGGACTACCTGCGCGGCTATCCCGACCTGCTGGACGTGAAGGAGATCACCGAGCAGGTGGTCCACGAGACGTCCGATCCGGCCGTCGCCGTCGCGGAGTTCGAGATCGCGGGCGTGGTGGTGGCCACCGGGAAGCCGTACACGATGCGCTACGCCACGGTCGTCACCGTGCGCGACGGCGAGATCGTGCACTGTCGCGACTACTGGAGCCCGCTCGCCGCCGTCGAGACGATGGGCGGGCTCGACGCCATGACGGCCGCCTTCACCGGCGGGAGCGCCGGCGCATGAACGTCCTCGTCATCGGCGGCACCGGCACCACCGGCAGCCGGGTCGCCGCACAGCTGGGCGAGCAGGGCGCCGCCGTGCGCGTCGCCACGCGGTCACCGGCCGCGGGCGATCCTGCGCACGTGCGCTTCGACTGGAACGATCCGGACACCCACCGCACCGCCGTCGCCGGGGTGGACGGGATCTACCTGATCGCCCCCGCCGGCTCGCTCGACCCGGCCCCGCTGGTGCGCTCGTTCCTCACCGGGGCGGTGGACACCGGGGTGCGCCGGGTGGTGCTGCTGAGCGCGTCCGCGCTGCCCGAGGACGCGCCCGGGATCGGCGCCCTGCCCCGGACTGTACGGGCGACCGTGCCGGAATGGGCGATCCTGCGGCCGTCCTGGTTCATGCAGAACTTCACCGGCGACCACCCCGTCGCGCACGGCATCCGCGCGGGCGGGGAGATCGTCACCGCCACCGGGGACGGCCGGGTGGGGTTCGTGGACGCCGTCGACATCGCCGCGGTCGCCGTACGCGCGCTCCTGGACGCCGAGCCGCACAACAGGGACCACCTCATCACCGGCCCGGAAGCGCTCGGCTACGCCGAGGCCGCCGCCGTCATCACCGACGTCACGGGCCTGCTCGTACGGCACCGGCCCGTCGACACCGCCGCGATGACCGAGAGGTTCGTCGCGGCCGGGCTGCCGCCCGCGTACGCCGGCATGCTCGCCGCCCTCGACGAGGACATCCGGCGCGGCGCGGAGGACCGCGTGACCGGCACCGTCGCCGACGTCACCGGCCGCCCGGCGCGCTCGTTCGCCGAGTTCGTCACCGAGCACCGGGCCGCGTTCGCCGCCCCCGGCCACGCAGACGCGGGGGTCACGGCACGTCGCTGACGGGCCCGGGCCGGATCACGTCAGGTCGCCGAAGAAGGCGCGCAGGTCGGCGGCCAGCGTCTGCGGCGCCTCCATCGCCGGGAAGTGCATGCCGCGCTCGTGCTCCGTCCAGTAGGCGTCGTCGGGCGGGCCGACGAGCCTGCGCACCGTGGGGTCCGCCCCGAAGACCGAGAACCCCTGCGGCACGGCCGGCGGCTCGCCCCAGTCGGACGAGTGGGCCTGCTCGTACAGGAAGCGGGCGGCGGACACGCCGGAGCCGGTGAACCAGTACAGGCTCACGATCGTGAGCAGCTGATCCCGGTCGTACGGCAGGTCGGTGGAGCGTTCGAAGCTCTCCGCGATCCAGCCGAGCTGCCCGGCCGGCGAGTCGTTGAGCAGGTAGCCCATCGTCTGCGGGCGGCTGTTCTGGATGGCCAGGTAGCCGCTGTCCTCGGCACGGAAGCGGGCCATCCGGTCGAGTGCCGTCCGGTCCACCGGGTCGGACGGGTCGAGCCGGTCGGCCATGCCCGGTATGAAGGTGGCCGTGGCGGCCGCGGTGTACGGGTCGGTCACGGTGTGCACGCCCGCGACGTGCTCGCCGTCCAGGCCGGCCACCGCACCGGCCACGCCGGCGCCGACGTCGCCGCCGTGGAGGCCGTACCGGTCGTAGCCGAGGCGGCGCATGAGCTCGATCCACGCCCGCGCGGTGCGGCCCATCGACCAGCCGGTCTCGCGCACCGGGGTGGAGAAGGCGAAGCCCGGCAGCGAGGGGACCACCACGTGGAAGTCCTGCCGCAGTTCTTCGATCAGCTGGGTGAACTCGGCGAAGGCGCTGGGGTAACCGTGGGTGAGCACCAGGGGGAGCGCGCCGGGGTCCTCGGAGCGTACGTGCAGGAAGTGGATGCGCTGCCCGTCGATCTCGGTCGTGAACTGCGGGTAGGCGTTGAGCCCCGCCTCGGCGGCACGCCAGTCGTACCCGTCGGCCCAGTACGCGGCCAGTTCGTTGAGGAACGTCAGCGGCAGGCCGCGGGTCCACCCGACACCGGGCAGCTCGTCGGGCCACCGGGTACGGGCCAGCCGGTCGGCCAGGTCGTCGACGTCGGGCTGGGGGATGGCGACGGTGAACGGCCGGATGTCCATGGGGACTCCTTGTCGGTTGGGTGAGCCCCACGTTAGAAGCCATTGCGGCAAGATTCTTTCCGCGTTGAACGAGGCGAGCCGGCCGATATGTCGTTGGAGAGCCGTAGGCTTCGCGTCGTCACCGGCAGGACGAGCGGGAGGAAAGCCCAGTGGGAGATTGGTTCCAGACGATCGTGGACGTCGAGGCGTCGCCCGAGGAGGCGGGTGCGCTGGCGGAGGGCGTCCGCAGCTGGCTGGTCTCGTCCGGCGTGGTCGCCGCCGAGCGCACCGACTGCGTCCTCGGCGCCGACCTCGGCCACCCGTCGGGCCCGCGCGCCGGCGAGGTGGTGGACGCCTCCGGCTGGAGCGGGCCGTGGCAGGGCGGCCTGGAGATCAGGGTCGGCCGCACTGTCTTCGACGGAGGGCAGGGCGACCCGACGGCCGTGACCTGCCCACACTGCGCGGCGACGGTCGAGTTGATGAACGACGACTTCGAACTCGACCGCGAGGCGTGGGAGCCGTTCCGCGACGTCGTGCACGACTGGGGCGACGGGTACGACGTCGTCATCGACTGCCCGTCCTGCGGCCGGCCGGTCGAGCCGACCGCATGGCGGTGGGCCGACGACCATTTCGCCTTTGGCCACCTCGGCTTCAGGTTCTGGGGGTGGCCGCCGCTGCGCACCGGCTTCGTCGACGGCATCACCGTCCGCCTGGCCGGCCACCGCGTGGTGCTGCTCGACGGCAAGCTGTGAACGCCGGTATTCAGCCGAGTTCGGCCATGACCCGCCGCATGTCGGAGACGGCCTGCAGGGTGCCGCGCACTGTCCCCGTCACCTTCGAACGTCCCTCCCTGGGCAGGTAGGCGACCTCCGACTCGGCGATCCGCCAGCCGGCCGCGGCGGCCCGCAGCACCATCTCGCACGGATAGCCGAAGCGCCGGTCGGTGAGCCCGAGGTCCAGCAGCCGGTTCCGCCGGGCGGCCCGCATCGGCCCGAGGTCGTGCAGCAGGGCCCCGGTGCGGCGGCGCAGGATGCGGGCGAGCACGGCGTTGCCGATCCGGGCGTGCCAGGGCCACACGCCGCGGGCCTGCGGCCGGCGGGCGCCGAGCACCAGGTCGGCCCGGCCGCCGGTGACGGGCGCGACCACCGCGGGCAGCTCGCGGGGGTCGAGTGAGGCGTCGGCGTCCATGAAGCAGACGACGTCGGCGGTCGAGGCGAGCAGGCCGGCGTGGCAGGCGGCGCCGAAGCCGCGCCGCGGCTCGTGGACGACCTGGGCGCCGAGCTCGTGGGCGACCTCGGCCGAGCGGTCGGTCGAGCCGTTGTCGACCACGATGGGCCGATAGCCGTCGGGCATGCGCCCGAGCACCCAGCCGAGCGCGGCCTCCTCGTTCAGGCAGGGGAGGATCACATCCACCGTCATGATCGGGCGAACTCCTTCATCCCGGCGTCGAAACCGATCTCGGCGTGGAAGCCGAGTTCCCTGCCGGCCCGTTCGGGTGAGGCCACGACGTGGCGCACGTCGCCCAGCCGGTAGTCCCCGGTGGTCCGCGGGTCAGGCCCGCCCCGCTCGGCGGCCAGCGCCGCCGCCATCTCGCCCACGGTGTGCGGGGCGCCGCTCGCGATGTTGTACGCCCTCAGCTCCCCCGGCCGCGACGGAGCCTGCATCGCCGCCAGGTTCGCACGGGCGACGTCGCGCACGTGCACGAAATCCCGGAGCTGGCGGCCGTCCTCGAACACCTTCGGCGCCCGGCCCGCCGTCAGCTCGGAACGGAAGATCGCGGCCACTCCCGCGTAAGGCGTGTCGCGGGGCATGCGCGGGCCGTAGACGTTGTGGTACCTGAGCGCGACGGCGCTCCCGCCGGTCTCCCTGGCCCAGTTGGCGCTCAGGTGTTCCTGGGCGAGCTTGCTGGTGGCGTAGGCGTTGCGCGGATCGGGTGCGGCGTCCTCGCCGATGGAGGCGCAGCGCACCGGCTCGCCGCACCGCGGACAGTTCGGCTCGAACCGGCCCTGCTCCAGGTCCGTCACGGTACGCGGCCCCGGCCGGACCCGGCCATGCCGTACGCACTCGTAGTCGCCCTCGCCGTAGACGACCATGGAGGAGGCCAGCACCAGGCGTCCGATGCGGTGCCTGGCCATGGCGGCCAGCAGCACGGCGGTGCCGTACACGTTGACCGAGGCGTAGTCCGGCAGGTCGGACACGTCCACGCCGAGCCCGACCTTGGCGGCCTGGTGCACGACGACGTCGACGCCCGGCAGCAGCGCGTCCAGGGCCTGCGCGTCGCGTAGGTCGGCGCCGTGGCGCAGATCCAGGCCGGCGACGTCGTGACCCGCCGTCTCCAGGGTCTCGGCCACGTGCCCGCCGATGAAACCGGCCGAGCCGGTGACCATCACTCTCACCCCGCCGACGCTAGCCCGTCGCTACGGCCGCGCCGAAGGGACGTAAGGGGTTCGTAAGGGCTCTTACGGACGGCGAACGGACGTCGCCGCCGCGGTCCTGGAACGGCCGCGGGATGCGAGGCTGCCGCTCGTGAACCGAAGTCTGCTCCTCGCCGGCGGCGCACTCGCCGCCCTGGCGGCCGTCCTGCTCAGGATGGCCGCCGGGCCGCCGGGCCTGGGCTGGACGCTGGCCGCCTGGGCACTGTTCGCGGCCGCGCTGTGGCTGGTCAGGAAGGTGCCGGAGCGGCGGCTCGGCACGCTGGTCGTCGCCGGCGGGATCGTGCTGGCCGCGACCGGGCTGGCGGCCCCGCCGAGCAGCAGCACCGACTCCTTCCGGTACGCCTGGGACGGCCGGGTGCAGGCCGCCGGCATCTCCCCCTACGACTTCCCGCCGGCCGACCCGGCGCTCGAACGGCTGCGCGACGACTGGCTGTTCCCCGCCGCCTGCGGCGCCCCTGCCCTGTGGTCCTTGCCCGGCGGCGGCTGCACCAGGATCAACCGCCCCGCCGAACCCACGATCTACCCGCCGGTCGCGCAGGGCTACTTCCTGCTGGTCCACTGGCTGTCGCCGGAGGGCTCCCGGCACAAGACCCTCCAGGTCGGCGGCTGGGTGATGGCCGTGCTGACGCTGGCGGCGCTGTGCCGGTTCGCGGGCGCCCGGCGGGTGGCGTACTGGGCGTGGTGCCCCGCGGTGCCGATCGAGGCGGTGAACAACGCGCACGTCGACATGCTGGGCGTGCTGCTGGTGGTGGCGGCCTTCGCCGCCGTCCGCGCCGGTCGCGCCCGGGGCGCCCTGCTCGGCGCGGCCGTGGCGGCCAAGCTGCTGCCCGCGACGGCGCTGCCCGGCGCCCTGTCCGGCGTGCTGGCGCACGGCGTGGCGTGGCGGCGCGTCCTCGTGACCGTGGTGCCGGCCGTGCTCGTGGCGGCGCTGTCGTACGTGCCGTACGTGCTGGCCTCGGGCGCCGCCGTCGTGGGATACCTGCCGGGCTACATCGCCGAGGAGCGCTACGACGGCGCGGGCCACGGCAACCGCTACGGGGTCCTGCGGCTGCTCCTCCCCGACTCGTGGGCCCCTTATGCCGCGATCGCACTGCTCGGCCTGGTCGTCCTCCTCGTCCTGCGCCACGGCGACGCCGACCGGCCCTGGCAGGGCGCGCTGCTGGTCAGCGGCTCGCTGCTGCTGCTGTTCACCCCCGGCTACTCCTGGTACGCGCTGCTGGTCGTCGCGTTGACCGCCCTGGACGGACGGGTGGAATGGCTGGGCGTCGCCTTGGCCTCCGCGGTCGCCTACACCGCGGGCCCGGCCGCCCCCGGCAACCTCGGCACCCCCTTCTACGCCGCGGCCGCGCTGGCCGTGCTGATCGGCTGGGCCGTACGCCGGTCCCATGCAGTGGAGGTACGCCCGTGAACCTCAGCAGCGTCGCCGCCAGGTTCACCAGCACCCTGCGTTCCGAGCAGGTGGCCGCCAAGCTGGGCGTCTGGCTGGGCGTGAGCTTCACCGTCGCGTTCGTCACCGGGCTGTTCAGCCATTTCACGCAGCATCCGCCCGCCTGGCTGTGGTGGCCGTCGCGGCCGGTCAACCTCTACCGGGTCACCCAGGGGCTGCACGTCGTCGGCGGGATCGCCACGGTGCCGCTGCTGCTGGCCAAGCTCTGGGCGGTCTATCCGAAGTTGTGGCAGTGGCCGCCGTTCCGCTCCGCGGGCCACGCCGTCGAACGCCTGTGCGTGCTGCTGCTGGTGGCGGGCGCGTTGTTCCAGCTCGTCACCGGGACGCTGAACATCGCCTACATCTACCCGTATCCGTTCGGCTTCCTCCAGGCGCACTACTGGACGGCGTACGTCGTCTACGGCGCGCTGCTCATCCACGTGGCCAACGAGTGGGCGAAGGTCAGGCGGAACCTGTGGACCCGCGTGGAGAGCCCGGAGCGCAGGCGCCTGTTGTTCACCGTCGCCGCGGCCTGCGGCCTGACCGCCCTGGTCACCGCGGGCGAGGCGGTCACCCCGCTGGCCCGGCTGGCGGTGCTGGCTCCGCGCGATCCCCGCGTCGGTCCTCAGGGCGTGCCCGTCAACAGGTCGGCGGCCGCGGCCGGAGTGACCACCGTCCCCGGCGACTACCGGCTGCTGGTCACGGGCGCCGTACGCACGCCTCTGTCACTCGGCCACGCCGACCTGCTCCGGCTGCCGCAGCACACCGTACGCCTGCCGATCGCATGCGTGGAGGGCTGGAGCGTGGAGTGCGAGTGGACGGGCGTACGACTGCGTGACCTGCTGCTTTCGGCCGGCGCCTCCCCGAACGCTTCCGTGGTCGTCGAGTCCCTGGAGCGGACGGGCGGCTATCGCAGCAGCGAGGTGCGCCCGCCGCACTGGAGTGATCCGCTGACGCTGCTGGCCCTGCGGATCAACGGGGAGACGCTGAGCGCCGACCACGGCTTCCCGGTGCGCCTGATCGCGCCGAACCGGCCGGGCGTCCTGCAGACCAAGTGGGTCAGGGAAGTGAGGGTGACATGAAGTGGGTCGGCTACGCGGCCGGCGGCGCCCTGATCGTCCTGGGACTGGCCGGGCTCGCGCTGGAGGGCGTCCTGATCGGGTGGGCCCTGTGGTTCGGCGGGGTGCTCGTCGTCCACGACGCCCTGCTCGCCCCGGGCGTGGCGGCGGCCGGCACGGTGATCGGCCGCCGGTCCCGGTCCCTGCGGACCGCCCTGATCCTGGCGGGAACCCTGGTGCTCGCCACCCTCCCCACCGTGCTGGCGCTGGGCCGCCGGGCCGACAACCCGTCGATCCTGCCGCTGTCGTACGGCGTCAACCTCCTCATCGTCCTCGCAGCGATCGCCCTGCTCGCGGTTGGGGATCACCTGCTGTCGGCATTCCGGAAGGACTGAGCACGCTGAGCCATCATCCGTTCCAGATCGTGATCATCGCCAAGGAACCGCTGCCCGGCAAGGTCAAGACCCGTCTCACCCCGCCGTACAGCCCGGCCGAGGCCGCCGCCCTCGCCGAGGCCGCGCTCCGCGACAGCGTGCGCGCCGCCGCCAAGGCGCCGGCCACCCAGCGGGTGCTCGCCCTCGACGGGCTGCCCGGCCGCTGGCTGCCCGCGGAATTCGTGGTCATCCCGCAGCACGGGGCCGGCCTGGACGAGCGCCTGGCGGCCGCGTTCGCCGACGTCCACCGGCTGCGGCCCGGACCTGTCGTACTGATCGGCATGGACACGCCCCAGGTCACCCCCGCGCTCCTGCGCGAGGCCGGCGAGGCGCTCGAACGGCACGACGCGGTGTACGGCCCGGCCGCCGACGGCGGATTCTGGCTGCTCGGCCTGCGGCGACCGGACCCGGGGCTGCTGCTCGGGGTGCCCATGTCCCATCCGGAGACCGGCAAGCACCAACTCGACCGGCTCGAACGCGCCGGGCTGACCGTGCACCACCTGCCCGAGCTGACCGACGTCGACACCGCGGCGGACGCCGCCGCCGTCGCCGCCGAGGCGCCCGCGTCCTGCTTCGCCGCCGCCCTGCGGGAGCTGGGCCGATGATCGGGGAACTCTACGCCGACGCCCTCGCGGGAGAGAGCGCCGAGCTCGAACACGTGGACGGCACCCGCACCACGCTGGAGACCGCCCGCTGGTTCGAGCCGATCGACGGGGACGAGGAGCTTCTGAGCCACTGCTCCAGCCCCACGCTGGACGTCGGCTCCGGCCCCGGGCGTCTCACCGCGGCGTTGACCCGGCGCGGGGTGCGGGCTCTCGGCATCGACATCACGCCGCGCGCCGTCGCCCTGACCCGCCGCGCCGGGGGTTTCGCCCTGCTGCGGGACGTCTTCGACGACATCCCGGGCAGCGGCCGCTGGGCGACGGCGCTGCTCGCCGACGGCAACATCGGCATCGGCGGCAACCCCGAGGCGCTGCTCCACAGGCTCAGGCAGCTCCTGCGGCCGGGCGGCACGATCCTGGCCGAGGTCGCTCCGCCCGGGACGCGCAGCCGCGTCGACCGGCTCCGGCTGCGCCGGGGGCCGCTGACCGGTGAGTGGTTCGGCTGGGCGACCGTCTCGGCGACCGACATCCGGCGCATCGGGCTCGCCGCGGGCTTCGCGGAAGCCGACTGCTGGACCGCGTACGGCCGCTGCCTGGCCCGCCTGCGCTAGGCACGAGCCGGGGGTGTTTCCCGGGGCCGATCGACCGTCCTGGGGAGCGCGGCCATCAGCGCCACGAGCACGACGGCGACCGGCGCGCCCCAGAAGAGCACGTCGGGGATCGCCGCTGCCACCGACTCCGAGCCGGGGGCGCGGCCGTGGAGCTCCCGGGCGAGCAGGCTCCCTGCCGCGGCCACGCCGGCCGACAGCCCGAGGCCCCGCGCCGACACCGCGGCGGACGTGGCGGCGGCGAGGTCCGCGGGCTCGGCCGCGTTCTGCGTGACGACCACGAGGTTCTGCATGAGCAGCCCGAAACCGAGCCCCAGCACGCCGGTCCGCACGGCGAACAGCACGTAGCCGGCGCCCGGGCCGAGGCCGCCCAGCAGGGCGAACCCGGCCGCCGCGATCGCCGCGCCGGCGATCAGGTAGGGCCTGAACCGGCCGCTCGCGCCGACGCGGGCGCCGGCCAGCGAGGAGACCGCCATCAACGTCAGCACGTACGGATTGAGCGCCAGGCCCGCCTGGGTGGCCCCCATCGCGTGCGCCGCCTGCAGGTAGGTGGGCAGGTAGACCACGGACCCGCCGAGCAGGGCCCCGAGCAGCGCGCTCGCGGGCAGCGTGACCCGCAGCGCGCGGCCGGCGAACAACCGTGGCGGCAGCAGCGGGTTCGCGGCACGCCGCTCCCACCACACGAACAGGGCCGTCAGCACGATCAGCGTCCCTGTCAGGGCGAGGATCACGGCGGAGTTCCATGCGTACACCCGTCCGCCCCACTCGGCGACCAGCAGCAGGCTCACCGTCGCGCCCACGATCAGCAGGGCTCCCGGCACGTCCACCCTGCCGTCCCCGCCCGCCCTGGGCAGCCGCAGCGCGTACGCGACGAGCGCCATGGCGAGCAGGCCGAGCGGCAGGTTGACGAGGAAGATCCATCGCCAGCCCGCCGCGTCGGTGATCGCTCCACCGGCGAGCGGGCCGCCCACACTGGCCAGGGCGAAGACGCCGCCGGTGAAGCCCTGCACGCGGCTGCGCAGCCGCCGCGGGTAGAGCTCAGACAACACGATGGTGGGCAGGACGAACAACGCGCCCGCGCCGACGCCCTGCACGGTCCTCGCGGCGACCAGCAGGGGCATCGTCGGCGCGAGGGCGCACAGGGCGGAGCCCGCGACGAAGACGGCGAGGGCGACGAGCAGGACCGGGCGGCGGCCGTACCGGTCGCTGACGCGGCCGTAGAGCGCGCCGGTCGCGGTCGAGGCCAGCACGTACGACGTGACGATCCAGCCGATGGCGTCCATGCCGCCCAGGTCGGCGGCGATGGCGGGCAGGGCGATGGCGACGACCGTCTGGTCGAGGACCGACAGCAGCATGCCGAGCAGGAGGCCGGCCGTGGCGAGCGGCACGTTGCTCGTCGCGGATGCGGTGCGGAGCACGGCGGTCAGCTCCTCGCCCGCGCGAACGGGTCAGGGAGTCCGAAGTCGGCGCCGACCAGGTCCTGGTCGATGACGGCGCCGGCCAGGGTGCCGCCGGCCGCGGCGGCGACCACGGCGGCCAGTGGCATGGGCAGGGAGGCCCGCCTGGCCAGGTCGCCGGCCGCGTACACGCCGGGCACGCTCGTCCGGGCGAACTCGTCGATCTCGACGCACCCGTCGGCGAACGACGCGCAGCCGAGGCGGGCGGCCAGTTCGGAGCGCTGGCGTGGCACGTTCACGACGAACACCGCGTCCCTGGCCAGGGGCGGGCCGCCCTCGAAGACGACCTGTTCCAGCCGGTCGCCGGTGCCCTCCAGGTGAGCGACCGGCTCGCAGCGTACGGTGACGCCGTTGGTCTCCAGGGTGGCCCGCGACGCCGGGTCGAGGGGTTCGCCGCCGGTGCACAGGGCGACGTCGGCGGCGAACCGGCTCAGTTGCAGCGCCAGCCGCACGCGGGCCGGCGCCGCGCCGAGCACCGCGACCGTTCTGCCCGCGCACTCGTAGCCGTGGCAGTAGGGGCAGTGGAAGGCGGAGCGGCCCCACAGGGCCTCGACGCCGCGCGGGCCGGGGAGGTCGTCGGCCAGTCCGGTGGCCAGGAGGAGCCGGCGCGCGTCCGCCGTACCACCGCCCTCCAGGCCCACGCGGAAGCCGCCCTCCAGCACCGTGACGTAGGTGACCGTCCCGGTCCTGACCCGCACCGACGGGTACGCGGCCAGGTCGGCGCGGCCGAGCTCCCGCAGCCGGGCGGGCGGTGTGCCGTCGCGGGTCAGGAAGTTGTGCACGTGTTCGGCCCTGGCGTTGCGGCCCTCACCCGCGTCGAGGAGCAGGACCGTACGGCAGGCCCGGCCCAGGGTCAGGGCGGCCGCCAGGCCGGCAGGACCTGCGCCGACGATGACGGCGTCGAACATGTCGTCCTCCATGTGTCTTGACATGGAGGAGAGTCTGCAAGTTAATGTGAACATGAAGTCAAGCGACTCCATGCGGATCGGAGAGCTCGCCGAGCGGTTCGGGCTCGCGCCGCACGTGCTGCGCCACTGGGAGGCGATGTCCCTGCTGGCCCCCGCGGCCAGGGTGAACGGCCGCCGCCGCTACACGCAGGAGCATGTGGTTCGCGTGATGACGATCATCCGCGCCAAGTCGGCGGGGATGAGCCTGGAGCAGATCAGGGAAGTGCTGAACGTCTCCGGCCAGGCCGAACGCCAGGCGCTGCTCCGGAGACACCACGAGGAGCTCGAACGCCGGCTGGGGGAGATCTCGGCGTCCAAGACGCTGATCGAGCACCTCATGGAGTGCCGCGCGGACGACTGGACCCGGTGCCCCACCTACCGGCGCATCGTGGAGACCGGAACGTTCTCTCAGGACGTGTGCATGATCCGACCCGACCGCCTGCAGCGGCGGACGACCGGCTCCAGGTAGTCGACCAGGGGCCCGCCCAGCTCTGACGCCGAGCGTACGAAGGCGATCCGGTCGAACTCCGGGTGCTCCTCCGCGGCCGCCAGGTCCGCGAACCGCTCGCGCAGGAATGACGCCGGCCGGCTGGGCGCGCTGAACAGCACGCCGACGTTCCCGGTCGCGCCGCGCGTGACGAGCCAGAGGCTCAGGTCTTCCGGTGGCGTGTCGAGGCCGGTCTCCTCGACCAGCTCGCGGGCGGCGTGCCCGCGCAGCGCGGCCTCGTCGAGGGGGCCATCGCCCTCGGGCGGTTCCATGGAGCCGCCCGGCAGTTGCCAGCGGCCGGGCGCGACCGTGACCGGTGACATGCGCCCGACCATCAGTCGCCCGTCGTCGGCCGGCTGGACGACGGCGACGAAGAGGGACGGCAGCCAGGCGGCGGAGCCCATGACCCGGCGCAGGACGTGATGCCGGAACGTCGTGCGCACCCAGGAGACGGCCAGGTGGTGCGGCGCCTCCCACGCGAGGCTCGCGCACGCCACCACCGGGCCGTCGAACAGGTTCGGGTTGGCTCGGACCGACTCCTCCCACAGGCGGTCCATCGCCGTCCGCTCGTCCGGCGACAGCGGGGGCGCGGCGGTCTCGGCCAGGGTAAGCCGGTGGACGTCCAGGAGTTCGACGCCGTGGGTGCGCGGCAGCGGTTCGGTCACCGGCCCATGCTCACCCTGCGTGATCTATCGGTCACCGGAATTGACCTTACCTTTGTCCCCGGAGCGCCGGCCGGCACGGCCCCGCCCGATTAGACGTAGGCTCCAGATCGGCAACCATTCCCGGCCGCACCAGGCGGCGGCCCTCGCGAGGACGGAAACCGGCATGACCGTCACTCCCGCACACCTGCGCGACCTCGCGGGTCGCGCCGAGGCGCTCACCGCCGAGGTCCTGGCGCTCTGCGACCGCGCCCTCCGGCCCGAGCTCGAGCCCATCACCACCGCGCGAGACACCGCGAGCCGGTTCGCCAGAGGCGCGGAAGAGCTCCACCGCGCGGCCGACGACCTGGCCAAGCTCCAGGCGCAGCCGTGCGGGCTGCCGTGGGGCGTCTGCCCCGAGCACGGCAACACCCTCTCCTCCCGTGCCGGCGTCACGGAGTGCCGCGTGTGCCGGCGCACGTGGGACCACGACCGGCTCGGCCGGCCGTGCGAGGAGCCGGTGACGTGGAAGGTGATCGACCGGGCCGGCACGGAGACGCGGATGTGCGACGGGCACCTGCTCGGCGCCCGCGCCGCCGCCGAGAGCGCGACCTTCGTCCGCCTCGAGGAGAGCTGCTCCTGATCCGCGACACGCCGCTAATTTGTATGGTTCGTTCTCTTGTATCGTTCGTGTTTATGGGGATACGGTTGCGGCCATGACCGCACCCAAGACGCCGACGACCGCCGATGAGCTGCGCGGGGCAGGGCTTCGGGTGACGGCAGCCCGCGTCGCGCTGCTCGAGACCGTCAGGAACGGCGACCACCTCGGCGTCGAGGCGATCGCCTCCGGGGTGCGCGAGCGGGTCGGCCACATCTCCCTGCAAGCCGTGTACGAAGCCCTGCACGCGCTCACCGCCGCGCGTCTCGTACGCCGCATCGAGCCGGCCGGCAGCGCGGCCCTGTTCGAGGGGCGGGTCGGGGACAACCACCACCACGTCGTGTGCCGGTCGTGCGGTGCCGTCGCCGACGTCGACTGCGCGGTCGGGCACGCACCCTGCCTGTCCGCGTCGGACGACCACGGTTTCTCGATCGACGAGGCCGAGGTCATCTACTGGGGCCTGTGCCCCGGCTGTACCACCAGTCGCAGTTCCTGAGCGCCAGGAAGTCCCGATATCGGAAGGAATCCATGTCCGAGAACCACGAAGCAATCGTCACTGACCCTAAAACCGAGGGCGAGGGCGGCTGCCCGGTGGCGCATGAGCGCGCACTGCACCCGACTCAGGGCGGCGGAAACCGCCAGTGGTGGCCGGAGCGGCTCAACCTGAAGGTCCTCGCCAAGAACCCCGTCGTGGCCGACCCCTTCGGTGGGGAGTTCGACTACGCCGAGGCGTTCAAGAGCCTCGACCTCGCGGCCGTGAAGCGCGACATCGCCGAGGCCCTGACCACCTCGCAGGACTGGTGGCCGGCCGACTTCGGCCACTACGGCCCGTTCATCATCCGGATGGCCTGGCACAGCGCCGGCACCTACCGGGTCAGCGACGGCCGCGGCGGCGCCGGCTCCGGCCAGCAGCGTTTCGCCCCGCTCAACAGCTGGCCGGACAACGCCAACCTCGACAAGGCCCGCCGCCTGCTGTGGCCGGTCAAGAAGAAGTACGGCAAGAAGCTCTCGTGGGCCGACCTGCTCATCCTGTCCGGCAACGTGGCCCTGGAGTCGATGGGCTTCAAGACCTTCGGCTTCGCCGGCGGCCGTGAGGACGTGTGGGAGCCGGAGGAGGACGTCTACTGGGGTCCCGAGTCCACGTGGCTCGGCGACGCGCGATACACCGGCGACCGCGAGCTGGAGAACCCGCTCGGCGCGGTGCAGATGGGCCTCATCTACGTCAACCCGGAGGGCCCGAACGGCAACCCCGACCCGCTCGCCGCGGCCAGGGACATCCGCGAGACGTTCCGCCGGATGGCGATGAACGACGAGGAGACGGTCGCCCTCATCGCGGGCGGTCACACCTTCGGCAAGACGCACGGCGCGGGCCCGTCCGACCACGTCGGCCCCGACCCCGAGGCCGCCTCGTTCGAGGAGCAGGGCCTCGGCTGGAGCAACACCTTCGGCACCGGCAAGGGCGCCGACACCATCACCAGCGGCCTCGAAGGCATCTGGACCAACACCCCGACCACGTGGGACAACAGCTTCTTCGAGATCCTCTTCGGCTACGAGTGGGAGCTGTTCAAGAGCCCCGCGGGCGCCCACCAGTGGCGGCCGAAGGACGGCGCCGGCGCCGGCACCGTGCCCGACGCCCACGACCCGTCGAAGCGGCACGCGCCGACGATGCTGACGACCGACCTGTCACTGCGCTACGACCCGGTCTACGAGCCGATCTCGCGGCGTTTCCTGGAGAACCCCGACGAGTTCGCGGACGCGTTCGCCAGGGCGTGGTTCAAGCTGACGCACCGCGACATGGGCCCGGTCGAGCGTTACCTCGGGCCGGAGATCCCGTCCGAGACGCTGCTGTGGCAGGACCCGCTGCCGGCGAGGACGTACGAGCTGATCGACGCGGCCGACGTCGCCGAGCTGAAGAGCAAGATCCTGGCGTCGGGCCTGACGGTGTCCCAGCTCGTGTCGACCGCGTGGGCGTCGGCGTCGTCGTTCCGCGGCAGCGACAAGCGCGGCGGCGCCAACGGCGCCCGCATCCGCCTGGAGCCGCAGAACGGGTGGGAGGTCAACGACCCCGACCAGCTGGCGCTCGTGCTGCGCTCCCTGGAGGGGGTCCAGCAGGCCTTCAACGCCGCCCGGACCGGCAAGCAGGTCTCGCTGGCCGACGTGCTCGTGCTCGGCGGATGCGCCGCCGTCGAGAAGGCCGCCAAGGACGCCGGCTTCGACGTCCAGGTGCCCTTCACGCCCGGCCGCGTGGACGCCACGCAGGAGCAGACCGACGCGGAGTCGTTCGCGGCGATGGAGATCACCGCCGACGGCTTCCGCAACTACGTCGGGAAGGGCCACCGGCTGGCCGCCGAGTTCCTGCTGCTCGACCGGGCCAACCTGCTGACCCTGAGCGCCCCGGAGATGACCGTGCTCGTCGGCGGCCTGCGCGTCCTGGGCGCGAACCACCGGCAGTCGGCGCACGGGGTCCTCACCGAGACCCCCGGGAAGCTCACCAACGACTTCTTCGTCAACCTGCTCGACCTGGGCACGACGTGGACGTCGACCTCCCCTGACCAGAACACGTTCGAGGGCCGCGACAGCGCCACGGGCGAGGTCAAGTGGACCGGCACCCGCGCCGACCTCGTCTTCGGCTCGAACTCCGAACTTCGCGCGCTCGCGGAGGTCTACGCGAGCGACGACGCGAAGGAGAAGTTCGTGGCCGACTTCGTCGCGGCGTGGGACAAGGTCATGAACCTCGACCGGTTCGACCTGCGCTGATCAGACGGGCGTCCAGGCCGGCCGGCGCGGGCCGGCCTGGACGTCCTCAGGCGTTCAGCACCGCCTGGAGGAAGTCCCGCGTACGCTGCTGCTCCGGCTCGTTGAAGATCTGCTCGGGCGGCCCGTCCTCGACGATCTGCCCCTGGTCGAACATGAGCACCCGGTGCGAGATGTCCCGGGCGAAGTTCATCTCGTGAGTGACGCACAGCAGGGTCAGGTTGCTCGACCGCGCGATGTCACGCAGCAGGGACTGCACGCCGGAGACGAGCTCGGGGTCCAGCGCCGAGGTGACCTCGTCCAGCAGCAGCACCTCCGGCTCCATCGCGAGCGCCCGCGCGATGGCGACCCGCTGCTGCTGCCCGCCCGACAACTGCGACGGATGCGCGAGCGCCTTGTCGGACAGCTCGACCATCTCCAGCAGGTCGCGCGCCTTCTCCTCCGCCTGCTCCCGCGGGACGCCGAGCGCCCGCACCGGGGCCTCGGTGATGTTGCGCAGCACGTTCATGTTCGGGAACAGGTTGAACTGCTGGAACACCATGCCGATCTTCTTGCGGACCTGGCGCAGGTGCTTCTCGTCGGCCGTTACCATCCGGTCGCCGCGCTTCATGTGCGACAGGCACTGGCCGTCGACCTCGATGGTGCCGGACGTGACCCGTTCGAGGGTCATCAGCAGGCGCAGGATCGTCGTCTTCCCCGAACCGCTCGGCCCGATGAGGGTGACGCGCTCCGCGGGCTTGACGTGGAAGTCCAGCTCGCGCAGGACCGTCACGTCGCCGAACCGCTTGACGACCTTGTCGAACTGGATCATCCACTGCTGATCGTCGCCGGCACGGGGATCTTTTTCAGACTGCGTATCAGGTATCAAGACGGCGCTCCATACGACGGACGAGCATCGACGCCGGGATCGCGATGAGCAGGAAGAACAGCCCGGCGATGGTCATCGGCTCCAGGTAGCGGAAGCTCTCGGAGCCGACCCCGCGGGCGAGCCCGACGACGTCGACAACGGTGATCACGGAAAGCTGCGGCGACTCCTTGAAGATCGCCACCACGTAGTTGCCCAGAGCGGGCAGTGCCCGGCGTACGGCCTGCGGCAGAACGATGCTGATCCAGGTGTAGGGGCGGGGCATGTTGAGGGCGATCGCCGCCTCCCACTGGCCCTTCGGCACACCGTCGATGCCCGCGCGGTAGACCTCCGAGGTGTAGGCGGCGTAGTGCACGCCCAGCCCGATGATCCCCGTCGTCAGCGCGGTCATCTTGAATCCGAAGTCCGGCAGCACGTAGTAGAGCACGAACAACTGCACCAGCAGCGGCGTGCTGCGGATGAACTCCATGATCGCGCCCACCGGCCGGCTGATGTACGCCCGGCGCGAGCGGCGCAGCAGTGCCACGAACAGCCCCAGCACGAACGCGAGCACCGCGCCGCCGAGAGTGGCCTGCACGGTGACCAGCAGTCCCTGCGTCAGCAGGGACGGCAGGATCTCCAGTGTCCAGTTCCAGTCCCAGATCATCGGGCCGCCTCCACTGCCGCCGTGGCCCGCCGCCGCCGCGGCGGCTTACCCCGGCCCACCATGCGCGCGGCCCGCCGCTCGACGAACCGCATCACCAATGTGATCGCGTACGAGAACAGGAAGTAGATCACCAGCATCAGCGCGAACACGATCAGCTGGTCGCTGCCGGAGTTGACCAGCAGCCGGCCCTCGTAGGCGAGGTCGGCCACGGTGATGACGGACAGCAGCGACGTCGCCTTGAGCAGTTCGATGAGCAGGTTGTTCATCGGGGGGATCATCTCGACGAACGCCTGCGGCAGGATGACGTAGCGCATCCGCTGCAACGGCGAGAAGTTCAGCGCGATCGCGGCCTCACGCTGGCTGGGGGGCACGGCCTGCAGCGCGCCGCGCACCACCTCCGAGCCGTACGCGCCCAGGTTGAGACCGAGCGCCAGCACGCCCGCGAACACCTTGTCCAGCTGGTAGCCCGTGAGAATGGGCATCGCGTAGAACAGCCAGAACAGCTGGACGAGCACCGACGTGCCGCGGAAGAACTCCATGTAGACGCGGGCGACGCCCCGGACGGTCCGCAGGGGCGACGACGCCATCAGCCCCACGACCAGGGCGATGACGATGGCGAGCGCGGCGCCGCCCGCCGCGCTCTGCAACGTGACCGCGGCCCCCTGGCACAGGAAGGGCATCGTCTCGCCGAAGACGCCGGGCAGGTCCCCGCTGCACGGGTTGACAGTCATCATGCTCGCGTCAGGAGCCCGCGCAGAGCTGCTGGGCGGTAAGCTTGGCGGCGTTGTCGACCTCGGTCTTCGTGAAGCCGAACTTCTCGATGAGCGGCAGCACGCCGTTGGAGTCCTGCAGCTTCTTCAGCTCGGCGTTGAACGCCTCGATGAGCCCGGTGTCCTCCTTGCGGAAGCCGAACCCCCCGGCACCGAGCTGCTCCTTCCCGTCGACGACCGGCACGAACGACTCCGTGACCTCCAGCGGCTCGTCCGCGTACTGCTGCTGGAGCGTCCAGCGCAGCGAGACGGCGGTCAGCGCGATCGCGTCCACCCGGCCGGCGAGGATGCCCTTGAAGGCCGCGTTCTGGTTGGGGAAGACCTGGATCTGCCCGTCCTTCACGCCACCGGCCTCCGCGTAGCCCTTCTCGACGGCGCCTTCGAGCACGCCGAGCTTGGCTCCGCTCTTCGCGATCTCCTCAAAGCTGGTGAGCTTCTTCGGGTTGCCCTTGGCCACCAGGAACGCGGTCGTGCCGGCGTAGTCGGGATTCGAGAAGGCGATCTGCGAGCACCGCTCCGGGATGATGAACATGCCGGCGGCGATGAAGTCGTACTGCTTCGACTGCAACCCGGGGATCAGGGAGCCGAAGGAGTCGACGATCTGCGCCTCCAAAGTGTCCACGCCGAGCGCCTTGAAGATCGCGCGGGCCACTTCGGGGGCCTCGCCGGTCAGGTTGCCGTCCTTGTCGCGGTAGCCGTACGGCTGCTCGTTGGCGATGCCGACCTTGATCGTGCCCGTCTGCTTGAAGCGGGCGAGGGGGTCGGCGCCCTGCGAGGCGCCCGTGGTGCCCCCGCCCTCGTCGACGCGGCTGCAACCGGCGATGAGTGCGGGGCCGCCGACGAGGGCCGCCGCAGTGAGTCCCGAGCTTCTGAAGAAATCCCGACGCGTCCAACGGTTGGCCGTCACGCTTCACTCCCGTTCGTGCCGATATCGTAACTATGCTCATCCGAACGGATCGTCAAAGACTGGTGTCCCCGCCGTTCGGTTCCCTATGCAAGATGGGTAGGCCCGGAGATACCGTGGCCTCGCGATGCGCTCCGCCGCTTCGGCGCCGCTCGGAGGCACCCGGCCCCGCGCATGCGGGCGGGCCCTCCGCCATGCGTACGTCGAACCGGCGATGCGTTTCGCCAACATGGGCCCCGAACCTAGCGGACGGACCTGGGTGCTCCTCCGAACCGTCTTCGGCCCGCGATGTTTGAGAACCGGGCCCAGGCGGGTAGGGAAAACGGCTTGTCCGTTTTCCGGGTGCCCCAGTGGATCGGCCTTCCCGCCCTGTTTGCCCACTACCCTATCTGACCTGGGGAAACGTCGGCGGCGACGCAATCTCGTCATCTTACAGGAACGCTTTCGGAGCCGTCACGGAAAGATCTCGAACGGGGAACAGGGCGCGTGTCCAGAGGAAAAATATGTGATTCGCGTTACGTGACATTGATGTCAACCTGTGACCTGGGTAAACCCACCAGCCCCACTGACACCCGAGAGCGGACACGACCGATCCTGCCGCCGACCTGCCAGGTCAGACGCCTACGCCCATACCACTGTCTGCATGGCTCAACAGAATCAGATAATCTGATTGCGTGAAGGTGATGACCGCTACTGAAGCGTCCCGAAATTTCGCTACCGTCCTCGACCAGGCAGAGCACGGGGAGACGGTCGTGGTGACTCGTGGCGGCAAGCAAATCGCCGTGATCGGCCCCGCACCCATCGCACCAGGGCGCATGGTCAAGGCGCTGCTGGCCCGAAGTGCGGGAACACTCGACGAGGATTTCGAGGCCGATGTGGCGGCGGCTCGTGAGGCGGTCGATGACGAGATGAGGCAGACGTGGCCCGACGCCTGATGTTGGACACGGGTGTACTCATCGCAGCAGAGCGTGGCAGAGCATCTGTGGACTCGGTGATCGAAGATGCCGACGATGTCGCGATTGCAGCCGTCACGGTGGCCGAACTACTGGTCGGCGTGGAGTTGGCAGATGCAGCCCGCCGACCCGGCCGGCAGACCTTCGTGGACGACGTTCTGGCGCTGATTCCCGTCGAGGAGTACACGACAGACGTCGCCAGAGTTCACGCACGTCTCATGGCCCACGTCCGACGGGGAGGCAAGTCTCGTGGCGCGTACGATCTGCTGATCGCCGCGACAGCCGCGGCCACGGCGAGAACGGTGATCACGATGGACTCCTCGGCCGCGTTCGATGATCTGCCGGGCGTCCGCGCTCAGGTGGTTCCCCGCTGAAGACCGGCCTGCACCGGCGCGGCGTTCAGTATAGCCGTACGTGGCCAGCACCCACAGGTGGAGGGAGCAATTGGACGGGCTTTCTCCGACGAGCTCACCCAGCCTGGTGGCCGTCGCGGAACCTTCGATGGTCAGCGGCGATATCCTCCCTGCATGGGACGTGATGAACGTGGTGTGACGCCTCAGCAGGAGGACTTCTCGGCCTGGTACAACGAGCTGGTCACCAAGGCGCAGCTCGTCGACCGGGGCCCGGCCAAGGGCACCATGGTCATCCGACCGTACGGCTATCGCCTGTGGGAGCTGCTTCAGGACGAGCTCGATCGCCGGATCAAGGACACCGGTCACGAGAACGCCTATTTCCCACTCCTGATCCCCGAGAGCTACCTCCGGCGCGAGGCCGATCACGTCGAGGGGTTCTCGCCCGAGCTGGCCGTCGTCACGCACGCCGGCGGCAAGGAGCTCGAAGAGCCGCTGATCGTCCGGCCCACCTCGGAGACGATCATCGGCGAGATGATGGCCAAGTGGATCTCGTCGCACCGGGACCTTCCGCTGCTGCTCAACCAGTGGGCCAACGTGGTGCGCTGGGAGCTGCGGCCGCGCATGTTCCTGCGCACGACGGAGTTTCTCTGGCAGGAGGGGCACACGGCGCACACCGACGAGGCCGACGCGATGCGCGAGACGATGCTGGCGCTCGATCTCTACGCGGAGGTCGCGCGGGACGTCGCGGCGATCCCGGTGGTGACGGGCGAGAAGACCGCGGGTGAGCGGTTCGCCGGCGCGGTGCGTACGTACACCATCGAGGGCATGATGCGGGACGGCAAGGCACTGCAGGCCGGCACCTCCCACTACATGGGCAGCAACTTCGCCAAGGCCTTCGACATCCGCTACACCTCGGAAGCCGGTCAGCTCGAGCTGTGTCACACCACCTCGTGGGGCATGTCGACGCGGATGATCGGCGGGGTCATCATGACCCACGGCGACGACAAAGGGCTGGTGCTGCCGCCCAGGATGGCCCCCTACCAGGTGATCATCGTGCCGATCGGGCGCGGCGAGCAGGGCGTGCAGACCTCGGCCGCGGCGCGGGAGCTGGCGGGGCGGCTCAAGGCGGCGGGTGTGCGCACCCACGTCGACGATCGTGCCCAGCTCTCGCCCGGCTTCCGGTTCAACGACTGGGAGCTGCGCGGTGCGCCCCTCCGGCTCGAACTCGGCCCGCGCGATCTCGAGTCCGGCACCGTGGTGATGGCGAGGAGGCTCGGCGACGAGGGCAAGCAGAGCATCCCGCTGTCGTCCGCGCCGGAGCTCATCCCTGGCGTGCTGGAGGAGTTCCAGGCCTTCCTGCTGCGCAGGGCCACCGAGTTCCGCGACGGTCACACCGTGAAGGTCGACACCTGGGACTCCTTCACGGAGGCGGTCGCCTCGGGATGGGCGCTGGCGCAGCACTGCGGCGACCCCGCGTGCGAGGCCGACATCAAGGCGAAGGTGGCGGCGACTCCGCGCTGCATTCCGCTCGACGGCGCTCCGGAGAGCGGGCGTTGCGTGCTGTGCGGTGAGGCCTCCGACTACGGCAAGCGGGTCGTCTTCGGCCGGGCCTACTGATTCTCACGAGCGTCGATCAGCGCGTCCATGTGCGCCTCCGCCCAGGCGCGCGCCGCGTCCAGCGGTTCGAGCAGACTGCGGCCGAGCGGGGTCAGCGCGTACTCGACGTGCCTGGCGGGGCCGGCGTGGACCGTACGCACGACGAAGCCGTCACGTTCCAAGGCCCGCAGTGACTTCGTGAGCACCTTGGGGGTGATGGTCCGCAGCGGTACGAGAAGTTCGGAGAACCGCCGGGGGCCCTCTTCGAGGCACTGAATGATCATCCCCGCCCATCTGTCCCCGATCCTGATCGGCATCAGGCCGGAGGGACAGACGGGGTCGAACATCTCCGGATCCAGCGGCTTGGTCACGGAACCACCGTAACCGCGGTATCCACGCGGTAACCACGGCCCCCGCTACCTTGCGCAGCACCGCAAGGAAGAGGTGGGAGCATGGGAAAGATCGTTGTGTTCGGTGCGGGTGGGCGCGTTGGACGGGCGGCCGTCGGCGAGGCCCTTCGCCGCGGCCATCAGGTCACCGCGGTCGTGCGCGCCCCGGACAGACACCAGCGCCTCACGGGGGCCACAGTCCGCGCCGGCGACGTCACCGACGCCGACGCGATCGCCGACCTCGCGACCGGGCACGACGCCGCCATCATGGCCGCGTACGACGCCGGCGCGCGGCCCGACGTCTTCTTCCCTGCCGCCGCCCGCGCCCTTGTCGACGGGCTGACCCGGGCCGGGGTGGGCAGGCTGGTCACCGTCGGCCTCGCGGCCACGCTGAAGACCCCGGATGGCACACCGTTGATGGACACCCCGGGTTTCCCGCAGGAGTTCCGCCCCATCTGCCTGGGGCACGCGGCGGCGTCGGCCCTGCTGCGCTCCTCGGACGCCAGGACGGACTGGCTGATCGTCAGCCCGGCCGGCGACTTCGACCACGCCGGCGCACGTTCCGGCCGCTACACCATCGCAGAGATCGACATGGCCGGCCGCGTCTCCTACGCCGACCTGGCGGTCGCCCTGCTCGACGAGATCGACACCCCTCGCCACCACCGTACGCACATCGGCGTCACCGCGGCGGGCGGTGTCGGCGACGCGGACGACACCCGAGGCTGACGCGCCCGCCGGTCAGGGGCACTTCCGCGGGGCCGTGTCGCATGCCGCGTCCCTCCGCGAGCGCCCGGATCCGTGACGGCAACGGAAAGCCGCTCAACCCGTTGTCCGCCCTTCACTGATCACGTTTTAATGACGACGCGTTTAGGCGCCCGCCGACCCAGGGAGGGGAACGTACGACCGGCTTTCGGGGAGTGCGCCGTCAAGGGATCAGTGACGGGTTGGAGTCCACATGTATGACGAACCGGCACCGCCTCCCTCCCTCGCCGCGCGCGTGTGGGGATTGTTACGGCAGGCGGGGACGCTTTTCCGTCGCCGCCTCGTGGTGATCGTCGTTGTCGTCGCCGTCCTGATCTCCACCGTCGTCCTCGTGAACTACACCCAGGGCTGGTGGCCATGGGGCGGTTGTGAGACGCAGAGCGAGGATGTCGTCGCCGTCGAAGGCGAGTGCGTCGGGCTGATGGACCCGGCCGAGGGGACGATGGTTCTCGGCAAGGAATACCAGCAGCTTCTCGAGGTCATCGCGGCGGAGAACCGCGAGGTCACCGCGGAGGGCGACTACAGCACGATCGCCCTCCTCGCCCCGATGGGGGCGGGCCCGCGCGGGCTGGTCGGCGACCGGGCTCTGCACCAGCTCGAAGGGGCGTTCATCGGCCAGTACCGCGCCAACCGTTCCGAGACATTCCCCAAGATCCGGCTGGTCCTGGCCAACACCGGCCACGACGGCTCGAAGTGGCGCACGGCGGTGGAGGCCGTACGCAAGAACGCCGCGACGGGAGCGACGGGCATCCCCGGCCAGATCGTCGCGGTCACCGGGATGGGCCCGAGCCAGCAGGAGAGCATCGACGCCGCTCGCGCCCTGGCGAAGGACCCCGGGATTCCGATGGTGGCCGACTTCATCACGGCGGCCGGGTTCAACACCACGGGGGAGATCGACGACGGCGGACCCATTCCGGGGCTCACCCGCACGGCCGTCAGCACCTCGGCGCAGCTGGAAGCCATCGCGAAAGAGCTCAAGGACAAGAAGGTCAAGGGAAGCGCGGCCCTGATGTGGGCTGACGTGACCCCGCAGGGCACCAAGGACCTGTACGCCGGCTCGCTGAAGGACGCCTTCCTCGATCCGGAGCTCGGGCTGAAGGAGTATGTCGACAAGTCCGGACTCAGTTTCCCGTTCGACCCGCGTGGCGGCCCTTCGCTCCTGCGCACCATCAGCGACACGATCTGCGGCACGAAAACCGACATGATCTTCTACGCCGGCCGCCAGACGTTCATGCCCACGTTCCTCAAGCTGCTGCGCAACCGGCCCTGCCGGTCGACGCCGATCACCGTGGTCACCGGCGACGACGCCCAGAACCAGGATCCGAACGACCCGTCGCTGCACGACCCGGACGCGCCCATCAAGGTGATGTTCGTGCCGCTGGCGGAGCCGAAGCGGCTCGACCACGAGGACAACGAGCACCGTCAGCTCTACCAGCAGTTCAGGAACGAGTTCGTGGCGCCCCACCATGGCGTGAGCTTCTCCGCGGCGCACCTGGGCAGCGGGCTGGCGATCATGTCGTACGACGCGGTGACCGCCGCCGCCACCGCGGTGCAGAAGGCCGCGATCGGCGCCGACCCGTCCCAGCTCAACCTGCCCTCCACCGCGGCGGTGCGCGGGCAGCTCTATCTGTTCACTGGGACCAACGCCATCCGCGGCGCCAGCGGCGCCTTCACGCTCGACTCCAGGACCGGGGAACGGGTGAACCTCACCGCCCCCACGCCCGTGACTATCCCGTGATCACGACGACGACCACCAGCGCCGCCGCCGCGACGAGGAGGAGCAGCAGCCAGCGCCGGCCGGGCATACGAGGCCCCCGTACGCGCTCCAGCTTCCCCGCCTCGGTGAGGCGGAGCACCACCGTACCGATCGTGAACCGGTCCCCCGGCCGCAGGGTCGCGTACAGGACGGGACTGCCGTCGATGTACGTGCCCAGGCCGCCGCTGTGGTCGTGCAGCCGGTAGCCGCCGCTCACCTTGCGCACGGTGGCGTGCGCGGGGGCGACGCCCTCCCCGTGGACGACGATGTCGGCCGCAGACCCGCTGCCCAGCGTGGTGGTCTCCTTCAGCGTTCCGAGCACGGCCGACAGGACCCGTGTACGCGGCACCGTCGCCTGCGCGTTGTCCGACTGGTGCCCGACGAGGCGGCCGAGCAGCTCCATGGTCGTGGGCCGTCGCGCCGGGTCCTTGGCCAGGCAGTCGGCGACCAGTGACCGCAGCGGCTCGGAGATCACCGTCACGTCGGGGGTCTCGGTCAGGACGCGGTTGATGATGACGGCCACGTTGCTGCCCGCGAACGGCATCCGGCCGGTGGCGGCGAAGTACATGGTGGCCGCCCATGCGTGCACGTCGGCGGGGAACCCCACCTCGGTGTCCCCCACCACCTGCTCCGGTGCGAGATAGCCGGGGGTCCCCACGGGCGTGGTGATCACGGCGGTCGCCTCCAGGGCCCGCGCGACCCCGAAGTCCACGACCCGCGGCCCGTCGGGCCCGATGATGACGTTGGCGGGTTTGAGGTCCCGGTGGACGACTCCCACGCCGTGGATCGCCGCCAGGGCGGTCGCCGTGTAGGTCGCCAGCCGTTCGAGGGCGGGCCCCGACAGCGGCCCGTGGTGGTCGACGAGCC
Source organism: Nonomuraea sp. K271 (assembly GCF_009908215.1). Taxonomy (NCBI): domain Bacteria; kingdom Bacillati; phylum Actinomycetota; class Actinomycetes; order Streptosporangiales; family Streptosporangiaceae; genus Nonomuraea; species Nonomuraea sp. K271. The sequence goes on from NZ_JAAAHR010000003.1 coordinate 129,802, forward strand.
TCTGCAGGGACGGGCCTTCCACGTACTCGCTGACGATGTACGGCTGGTCACGGTCGATGGCCGCGTCGATGATCATGGCCGTGTACGCCCTGGGCACCCGCGAGGCGATGGCCACCTCGTCGGCGAACCGCCTGCGCGCCCTCGGGTCCGCCGCCCCCTGAGCGTGGATCACCTTCACCGCGACCCGGCCGGCCTCGCTCTGCGCGAGGTAGACCGTGCCCTGACCGCCGACACCCAGGCGGCCGAGCACCTCGTAGGGCCCGATGCGCCGTGGTTCGCCGGTGTTCATTCAGGCTCCCAACGTCAGCGCGAGGACGACGGCGAACGCCGCCAGGACGACGATCAGCACCACGACGGCGCCGCGGCGGCCCCGCGAGCCGTCGCCCGCCGCGGATCTCCCCCGCCGCCACGCCTCGCGCAGGTTGGCGTCGGTTTCGACGTAGATGCGGTCAGGGGTGACGAGCCACTGCCACGACTCGCCGGCCGCCCGCCATCGCGCGACGTCCACGGTTTCCGGCGAACCGTCCAGACACTGCCGTATCAGACGGCGATGCCGCAAGGGCAGCACCCTGGCGAGCGCGGCCTCGTCCACCGACCACGCCTCGGTGCTCTCCTGGAGGCACCGCACGACGGCCCACGCGAACTTGTAGTAGTCCGACTCCTGGGTGAACGCCCCTTCGCGGGGAAGTTTCCACTGCTCAGGATCGACCTCCGCCAGCGCGCCACGGCCTCCGGCCGGCAGGCAGGAGTCGCAGTCCAGCAGGTACACCGCCGGCGCCGGGTCGACGGTGAAGACGGCGTTGCGCAGTTGCAGATCGCCCACCACGTACCCGTGCTCGTGCAGCCACTGCACCGTCGCGAGCAGCTGACCGAGCACGGCCAGCTTGTAGGGCGGCTCGTAGTACCGCGTACCGTAGTGATCACGCAGGGCGCTCACCCGCTCCGGCGACCGGGTGAGCTCGTCGAGGTGCCGCGGCGCCAGCCGGTCGCGCAGCTCGACGAACATCTGCCGGGGAGCGGGCCTGATCAGGATGCCGGTGATCCGGTCGTGCCGGACCGCCGCGACCGGCCACGCGCAGCGCTGGTCGAGGGTCGCGCGGTCGTGCCGGGGAAGCTCACGCCGCCAGCGCACCATGGCGAGCAGGGCGTCCTCGTCCAGCCCCGCCAGCGTCTCCTCGTCATAGCGTTTGAACAGGAACCGGCCCGGCACCCCGTCGACGCCGCACGGCGTCAGGCTGCGCGCCTGGCCTCCCGGGCGCAGGGAGTAGGCGTCGGCGTCCGTGGGGGGCGTCAGATCCGCTTCGTCGACCACATCTGGGGGGTTCATGCTGCTGCCGCCGCGCTCCTGTCACATGACCGCCGTGTCGTGGCGGCCCGCCCACAACGCCAGAACGGTCCGGTCGTCGTCGTAAGTCGACAGCTGGAAATCCACGTCGTGCAGGAAGCTGCGCAGCTCGGGCGGAGAGCACCACGAGGTGGCGAGCTGCTGGGCCAGCAGGCTGCCTCCGCCGCCCATGGCCGTGCCGAAGCCGTCGCTGCACAGGACCAGTACGTCGCCCGGCTGCCAGTCGATCTGCCGTTCGCGCAGCTCACCGAGGTCGTCCGGCAGGGCCGACGTGACGTTGGCCGGTCGCTGCCCGTCGGGCGGGAAGAGCTCGGTCCACGTCCCGCCGTGGAGCCACAACGCCGGCGAGTCGCCGATGGCCGCGCAGGCGGCGACCCCCCGGCCGCCGTCCGCGGGGACCACCGCGATCGTCAGCGTCGTGGCGGGCGGATCCGACGCCGAGCCGGCGGCGTGGAACCTGGCGGTGACGCGCATGACCTCTCCGGCGACGGCGGCGAAGGCCGCGTGCCAGCCGTGGTCGGGCGTCAGGGCGAGGTTCGTGGCGGCGCGTACGGCCACCGCGGCGGCGTGTTCGGCGTGCGACGTGCTGCCCAGCCCGTCGGCGACGGCCGCGATGACCCAGCGTCCGTCGGCGCTCAGCCGTACCGCGTAGGCGTCCTGCAGAGGTTCGCCGCGGTAGCGGTGGCGCCGCCCGCGGATGCTCACCGCGCGGACCGTGGTCTGCGCGAGCATGCCGCCGTCGAGCGCGACGCCGGGAGCGCGCGAGTCCGCGCCGCCCGCGAGCAGGACGGGCAGTGGCTGGGGAGGCGGCCCGAGCGGCGCCCTCCCGCCGGCCGCGGCGGCGCGCGTCCTGCGCGACAGGACGAACCACCCGAGAAGTACGGCGCCCGCGCCCACGACACCGGACAGGATCCACCACGGCGGGCTTGCCGCCCACCCGCCGCCCTGCACGGTCACCGTCACCGTGGGCTCCGGCGAGGGCGCGCCCGGCCGGCCCGGCAGACCCGCCGGGCCGATCCCGGCGGCCAGGACCAGCCCCGCCAGCGCCGCCCTGATCATCTGAGCTGCCGCATCCCGGCAGGACCGCGCAGAACGGCCGTGTTCCTGTTGATGGAGGCGCTGATGCTGTCGGAGACGGCCTGCGCGATGCCGTGCAGCACCGTGGCCGCGCCCGTCGCGACCTCGCCCGCGAAGGCCAGCACCTCGCCCCGCAGGGTGGTGGCGACCCGCCGCAGGGTGTCCTCCTGCACCGTTCCGAAGCCGAGCGCCACGATGTACGGGGCCGGGTCGAGGCCCGCCAGCCGGTCGCGCGCCGGGCCCCAGACCTGCACGTCCTGGTGGGTCGCGCCGACGTACGGCTCGCCGTCGGTGATGAAGAAGACCACCGGCGCCCGTACGTCGAACTGCTTGGACAACTTCCTGTAGTCCTTCTCGACGATCTTCACGAGCCCGCGGAAGGCCGCCAGGTAGTCCGTCTGCATGCCCGGTCTCAGCGCCGGCACTCTGAGGGCGTCGCACGGCCTGGTCAGCGGGAGCACCACCTCGACCTTGTCGGCGAAGGACACCACGGCGACGTGCGCCGCCTCGCTGACGCCCGGATCGCCCGCCTCCAGCTCGAACAGCAGCTCGCCCACGCAGTTGGAGAGCACCTCGAAGGGGGTGGGCCGTCCGTCCTCGCGGGCGGTGTGCATCGAGTGCGACACGTCGCACACGATGTAAAAGGGGAAGGCGCGGGGGCGCCCGTTAGCCGATGCCATCGGCTTTTCATCCTGATAGCGATTTCCAATCTTGGCAAGACTCGCAAATTCGGTCGACAGGCCAAGCCGCCGTGCACTGTGATGGTCCGACCGCCCGCCGTACGACCATCACAGGAGCCCTCACTTGGCGACGACCGTCGATCCTCGCCCCACGATCACTGCCGCACTCGTCAGAAGGCTGGTCGACACGCAGTTCCCGGAGTGGGCCGGGTTGCCGCTGACGCTGCTCGAACCGGCCGGCTCCGATCACGTGATCTACCGGCTGGGCGAGCAGTTGACCGTGCGGCTGCCCCGCCACGCAGGCGCCATCGGACAGGCCGCGAAAGAACTCAGGTGGCTGCCCCGGCTGGCCCCCCACCTGCCCCTCGCC
>NZ_JAAAHR010000030.1:0-68444 GCF_009908215.1 Nonomuraea sp. K271
CCGCCGCCCCATCGCCCAGCCGGTCACCCTCGGCGCGCTCAGCGAGAGCGGCGAGGCGAGCGCCGGAGTCACCGGCGACGGGACCGGCGGGGCCCATGCGGACGATCCACCTTCTCACCCGGACCCCCCGACACGGAGGAACTCGTGATGGAACACCGCGGCAAGCCCTGGCACGGCGCCATGGTGGCCACCGCGCTGCCGATGCGAGGCGAAGGCCTGACCGTCGACTTCGACGCCTACGCCGCCCACTGCCTCTGGCTGGCCGGCCACGGCTGCGCCGGCGTCGTGGCGAACGGATCGCTCGGCGAGTACCAGACGCTGACCTCGCGGGAGCGGGCGCGGGTGGTCGAGACCGCCGTCGAGGCGGTCGGCGGGCGCAACGTGATGGCGGGGGCGGGCGCGTACGGTGCCGCGGAGTCGCGCCGCTGGGCCGAGCAGGCCGCTATCGTGCGGGCGGCGACAGAGAAGGCACTGTCGGAAGGGCTGCGATGAGGACAAAGCGCGTATTCCACGCCGTCGACTCCCACACCGAGGGCATGCCGACGCGCGTGATCACCGGAGGCGTGGGCGTGATCCCCGGCGCGAGCATGGCCGAGCGGCGCGTCCACTTCCGTGACCACCTCGACCACATCCGCACGCTGCTGATGACCGAGCCGCGTGGCCACTCGGCGATGAGCGGCGCCATCCTGCAGCCGCCCACGCGGCCGGACGCCGACTGGGGGGTGCTGTTCATCGAGGTGTCGGGGCTGCTGCCGATGTGCGGGCACGGCACCATCGGCGTGGCGACCGTGCTCGTCGAGACCGGCATGGTGGAGGTCACCGAGCCGGTCACCACCGTACGCCTGGAGGTGCCCGCCGGGCTGGTGGCGGTGGACGTGGCCGTCGAGGACGGCATGGCCATGTCGGTGACGCTGCGCAACGTGCCCTCCTACTGTGACCGGCTGGACGCCGCCGTGACCGTGCCGGGGTTCGGGACGATCCCGTACGACCTGGCCTACGGCGGCAACTTCTACGCGATCGTCGACCTCGGCGACTACGGCCTGCCGTTCGACCGCAAGGCCAAGAACGAGATCATCGCGGCCGGCCTGGCCACCATGGAGGCCGTCAACGCCGCCGACGAGCCCGTGCACCGCGAGGACGACCGCATCCGGGGCTGCCACCACGTCTATTTCGCCGCGCCCGGCTCCGACGCCCACCACTCGCGGCACGCCATGGCCATCCACCCCGGCTGGTTCGACCGCTCGCCGTGCGGCACCGGCACCAGCGCCCGCATGGCGCAACTGCACGCCCGCGGCGAGCTGCCGCTAGGACGGGACTTCGTGAACGAGTCGTTCATCGGCACCCGGTTCGTCGGCCGGCTGCTGGAGGAGACGACCGTGGGCGACGGGCCCGCCGTGGCGCCGTCGATCACCGGCCGCGCCTGGATCACCGGCACCGCCCAGTACTTCCTCGACCCGCGCGACCCCTTCCCCGCGGGATTCGAGCTGTGAGCGGGGTGTCCGAGATCACGACGGCCGACTACCACACGGGCGGCGAGCCGTTCAGGATCGTGACCGGCGGCGTGCCCGAGATCCCCGGCTCCGACGTGCTCGACCGCCGCTCGGCGGCGATGAGGGACCTCGACCACGTGCGGCGGCTGCTGTGCCACGAGCCGCGTGGCCACGCCGACATGTACGGATGCTTCCTGGTCCCTCCTGACGACCCGGGCGCGAGGTTCGGCGCGCTGTTCTGGCACAAGGACGGCTTCTCCACCGCCTGCGGCCACGGCACGATCGCGCTGGGCGTGCACGCGGTGCGCGAGGGCATGGCCGACGCTGTTCCCGACGGCGAGACGGACGTGGTCATCGACGTGCCGTCGGGCCGCGTCACGGCACGGGTGCGCTGCTCGGAGGGCCGGGTGCGGGCCGTGACGTTCGTCAGCGTGCCGTCGTTCGTGCTCGCCCGCCGCGTGCCGGCCGGGGGAACGACGGTGGACGTGTCGTACGGCGGCGCCATCTACGCCTCGGCGCCCGCCGCGGCGGTGGGGCTGGCGGTGGAGCCGCGGCACCTGCCCGCGCTCATCGAGCGCGCCCGGCGCGTCAAGGCGGACCTGGCCGGCCACCCCGCCTCCCGGCATCCCGCCGACGACCGGCTCTCCGGCGTCTACGGCGTGATCTTCTACGACGAGCTGCCCGACGTGGACGGCGTGGCCCACCAGCGCAACGTCGCGGTGTTCGCCGACGGCGAGGTGGACCGCTCACCCTGTGGGTCGGGCACCGCCGCCCGCCTGGCGCTGCTGCACGAGGAGGGGCTGCGCGGCCCGCTGATCCACACCAGCGTCGTCGGCAGCACCTTCCGCGCCCGGGTGGCCGCCGTCGCCGAGGGCGCTGTCGTACCGGAGATCGAAGGCATGGCGTACCGGACCGGGCGGCACTCCTTCACGCTCGATCCCGACGATCCGATGGGAACGGGGTTCACCCTGCGATGAGCACACTGCCGTATCTCGACGCCGCCACGCTGGAGCGGCTGGTGCCGCCCGGACGGGCCGTGGACGTCCTCGAAGACGCACTCAGGGCGGGGCTCGACCCGGAGACCACACCGCAACGGTCCGTCGTGGACGTGCCCGCCGGGCAGCTGCTGCTGATGCCGGCCGCGGCCGGGCGGTACGCGGGGGTGAAGGCCGCCACCGTCGCGCCGGCCAACCCCGGGCGGGGTCTGCCCCGGATCCAGGGGACGTACCTGCTGCTGGACGGCGAGACGCTGGCCCCGCTCGCGGCCATGGACGGGATCGCGCTCACCTCGCTGCGCACTCCCGCCGTCTCGGCGCTCGCCGTCCGCCACCTGGCCGGGCCGGGGGCGCGGCGGCTGGTGGTGTACGGCAGCGGCCCGCAGGCGTGGGGGCACGTGGCCGCGCTCCGCGAGGTGGCGCCCGTCGCGGAGGTGACGGTCGTCGGGCGCGACCCCGGACGCGCGCGGGCGCTCGCCGGGCACTGCCGCTCGCTCGGGCTGGACGCGCGGTCCCTGACCTCCGCACAGGAGGGCGAGACCCACGAGGCGGTGGCCTGGGCCGACCTCGTGGCGTGCTGCACCACCGCCAGGGAACCCCTGTTCCCCGGTAAGCTCGCCCGCGACGGCGCCACCGTGGTCGCCGTGGGCTCGCACGAGCCCGGCGCACGCGAGCTCGACGGCGATCTGGTCGCGCGTGCCACCGTGGTCGTCGAGGCCAGGGCGGCCGCCCTGGAGGAAGCGGGTGACCTGATCGTCCCGATCCGCCAAGGTACGATCACCAGCGGTCATCTCGCCGGCAACCTCGCCGACCTGATCGGAGGGAGAGTGGTCACAGGGCCGGGACCGCGTGTGTTCAAAGGCACGGGCATGGCGTGGGAGGACCTCGTGGTCGCGGCCGCCGCGTACGAGGCGTGGACGTAGGAGGGGGTGGCGGGATGGTCGCCGAGGATCGGCTCGACCTGCCGATGGTGGGGGAGCGGCAGAGCCTGCGCGAGCAGGTCGCCCATGCGCTGCGCGCCGCGCTGATCACCGGCGAGATGCGGCCGGGAGTGGTCTACTCCGCGCCGGTGCTGGCCGCCCAGTTCGGCGTGTCGGCCACGCCCGTCCGCGAGGCCATGCTCGACCTGGCCAAGGAGGGCCTGGTGGAGGCGGTGCGCAACAAGGGCTTCCGGGTGACCGAGCTGTCCGACCGCGATCTCGACGAGCTGACCGAGATCCGCCAGCTCATCGAGGTGCCCACGGTGGCCAGGCTGGCCGACAGCGCGCGGGCCGAGGAGTTCGAGCGGCTGCGGCCCATCGCCGAGGAGATCGTCTCGGCCAGCGAGCGGGGCGACCTGCTGGCCTACATCGACGCCGACCTGCGCTTCCACGTCGAGCTGCTGGCCCTGTGCGGCAACGCGCACCTGGTGTCGGTGGTGCGCGACCTGCGTACCAGGGCCAGGCTCTACGGGTTGTCCCAGCTCTCCGAGCGCGGCACCCTGTCCGACTCGGCCATGGAGCACCTGACGCTGCTCGACGCGCTCAAGAGCGGCGACGCCGCCGCCGTGCGCCAGATCATGGAGGAGCACATCGGGCACGTACGCGGCATCTGGGCCGAACACTGAGCCCGGCCCGCACGGAGCGGGGCGGTCCGTAATTCGAGCGGTAAGTTCCGATATTTAGGGATCGCGGGCTCCCCGATCGAGGTAACCTCGATGCGGGCCGGCTGAGCGGCGCCTCGCGAGGGCGCCCGGCTGGCCCGTCGTCCCGGTCCATCGGACCACCGGACCACGCCATCCCCGCTGCCGGGCGGTGGCGTCAGCCTGGTCAAGCGGACTCCCGCACTCCGCTGACCTTCACCGGGCTCGGCACACCCGCCCACCGAGGCCGAGCCCCCCGCCGCGCGCCCGAGACCCCATCCCACGGGCGCGCGGCGGCCCGTCCTGCGACGACGGCGTCATTCGCCGCGCTTGTTCGCGCGGCCGGCCCTCCTCGTCGAGCCGAGGCTCGCGGCCACGATGCACAGGATCGCCGCCCACTGCTGCACGTGCAGGAACTCGCTGAGCAGCAGCACGCCGACCAGCGCCGCCGCGGCCGGCTCCAGGCTCATGAGGATGCCGAACACCCGCTTGGGCATGCGCCGCAGCGCCTGCAGCTCCAGCGAGTAGGGGATCACCGACGACAGCAGCCCCACGCCGAGCCCGATCAGCAGCAGCTCCGGCTGGAGCAGGTCTGCCCCGCCGGTCGTGACCCCGACGGGCGCGATCAGCGCCACCGACACGATCATCGCGAACGACAACCCGCTCGTGCCCGGGAAACGTTGCCCGGCCGCCGCCGACAGCAGGATGTATCCGGCCCAGCACGCTCCCGCCAGCATCGCGAAGGCGACGCCCGCCCAGCTCACCGACGCCGACTGCCCCCACGGCGCGAGCAGCACGACGCCTGCGCCGGCCAGGCTCACCCACAGCAGGTCGAGCCTGCGCCGGGAGGCCGCCACCGCCACGCCCAGCGGCCCGAGGAACTCGACGGCCACGGCGATCCCCATCGGCAGCCGCGACAGGGCCTCGTAGAAGCTCAGGTTCATCAGCGCGAGCGTCGCGCCGAAGCCGACGCCCACCGCCCAGTCACGCCGGGTCAGCCCCTTGAGCCGCGGCCTGACGAACAGGCCCAGGATGAGCGCCCCCGCCGTGATGCGCAGGAACACCACCGCGCTCGGCGGCAATGCCGCGAACAGCTCCTTGGCGAATCCGGCGCCGAGCTGCACGGAGAAGATCCCCAACAGGACGAGGCTCGACGGCGGGATCGAGTCGGCTGCCGCGCGCAGCACGCCGCCCGGCCCGGACAGGGTGGGGCGGCGGTCGAACGGGTCGTCGAGGGCGAAGGACACGAGACTCCTCGGCTGTGAGAAGGGCAACCCCTGAGAGGGCAGGTGACCGGAATCTTGAGCTGGATGTCCGCTCTTGGCCGTGCTGACGTGCCAGGTTCGGGTGGAGTCTCCAGTCAATGTCCAGCTCAACATGGTAGCCATCGCTCGGGAGCCCATGGCATGGGGCCGCCGCGGAACCCCCGCACCGTGCGAACGACACGCACTCGCGTGTCACATCGTGGTGCTCGTGCCCTGCTCATACCCCGCCTGTGCGGGCACCGCGTACGCCCGTGCACCGGGTGGCGGGTCCGCCTCGCCGGAACGGCGGCGAAGCAGCGGCACCACGATGGTCGCCGCCACCCCCGCCGCGCCGACGACGGCCGCGGCCACGAGCGCGGTCAGCAGGTCCGCGCGCAAGGAGTTCCCGAACGCGTCGTAGACCGACGCCGCCAGTGTGCCGGTCGCCTCGCCGGCCGCGAGCGCGCTGGAGCCGAGCAGGCGATCCCTGCCGATGCCCAGCGCGACCATCGCGCCACCCATGCCGAGCGCGACCGCGAAGCCGGCCGACGCCAGCGTCACGAACCGCCGCCGTGCGACCAGGACGGCGAGCGCCAGCGCGCCGAGCGCGGCCACCGGCAGGACGCCTGCCAGCGTGTGCAGCAGCCGGACGGACTCCCTGACCTGAGCGATCTGGGGCGAGTCGGCCAGCGTGAGCTTGGTGTCGGCCTCGCTCGGCGTCCGTGGCAGGTTGACCCCGAGGGCCTTGAGCCGCTCGCGGACGTAGCCGATCAGGTCGCCGGTGTCGACCACGATCGTGCTGCCTGTGCCGTCCACGACGAGATCGCGTCCCGCGAGGTTCGCGTCCAGCCATGTCTGCCGCGCCTGCGGAGTGGCGAGGATGGTGGCCATCTGGGTGCGGACACGGTCCTTCCAACGGCGCGGAACCGCGTAGCCCTTCGCGTCGGCCGCGTCGAACGCGGTGTTCGCCAGTAAGCGTTGCAGCTCCCGGTCCTGGAGAAGCGGAGCCACCGTGGTCGCGTACGCGTCCGTCTGTAGCTGGCCGTCGGCCCACCGCACGGGTACGGCGGCGACCGCCACCAGGCAACCGACCAGGACTGACAAGACTGCGACAAATCCCCTGACGAACCGCATCAGGATACCGTGCCAGCCCTTTACGGTAGTTGTCCAACTACGCTCGGCGGCCCTCGCCGGTGAAGCGGCTCGGGGTGGCCGCGCTGACCCTCCCGACATGTCCCCACTTAGAGTGGTGCTCGATCCTTTTAGTTTAGTTAGGCAAACGAACTATGGACATATGAAAGCCCCTGACCTCCCCGTGAGCACCGAGCGGCCGCCGCCCGCCCTGTCCGTGTCGTCGTTCGTCAGCAGCTTCGACCGCTTCGCCGTCACCCCCATGCTCGTGCTGATCGCAAGGGACCTGGAGGTGTCCCTGGCGGCGTCCGTCACCGCCGCCAGCGGCTACTACCTGGCCTACGGGCTGTCCCAGCCGCTGTGGGGACTGCTGTCGGACCGGTTCGGCCGGGTGCGGGTGATGCGCGGAGCGTTGCTCGGCGCGGCGCTGGCGGGCCTGGTCTCCGCCCTCATGCCCGTGCTCGGGGCGCTGGTGGCGGCCAGGATCGTCGCCGGCGCCTGCTTCGGCGCGGTGATCCCCACCAGCCTGACGTACGTGGGCGACACGGTCAGGGCGTCGGTGCGGCAGCGCGCGCTCACGGACCTGATGGCCGCCGCCTCGCTCGGCACCGCCCTGGCCACCGGCGTCGGCGGAGTGATCGCCGGTCTGCTGCACTGGCGGGTGGCCTTCCTGGTGCCCGCCGCGTGCGCGCTGGTCTGTGCGGTCGCGCTGCGCTCGCTGCCCGAGCCCCCCCGCGCCGCCGGCGCCGCGCGGGGCGTGGGCCGCTACCTGGGGGCGGTGCTCGGGCACGGATGGGCGCTGCTGGTGTTCGGGCTGGCGTTCGTCGAGGGCGCGATCCTGCTCGGCGTCATGCCCTTCCTGGCCACCGCGCTGGAGCACGCCGGGTTCGCCGCGGCCGTGGCAGGGCTCGCCATCACCGCGTACGGACTGGGCCTGTGGGCGCTGTCCAAGGTCGTCAAGCGGTTGGTGGGCCGCTGGTCCCCGCCTGTGCTGATGACGGTGGGCGGCGCACAGTTGTGCGCCGGGTTCGCGATCGTGACCGTGCACGTGAGCCTGCCGACCGTGGCCGTGACGGCGCTGCTGCTCGGCGGCGGCTGGTCGTTCCTGCACTCGTCGCTGCAGACGTGGGCCACCTCGGTCGTGCCGGAGGCCAGGGGGACGACGATCGCGTTCTTCGCCTCGGCACTGTTCGTGGGCAGCGCGGTGGCGTCCTGGGCGGGCGGGCCGCTGGCCGACCACGGGAGGTACGCGCTGCTGTTCGGCCTGGCGGCGGGCGCGGCCGTACCGCTGACCGTGGTGGCCGCCCTCGCGCGGCGCCGCTACGGAGCCCTCAGCGCCGAGACGCCCCAGCCGCGACCCGAATGAACCCCGGCAGGCCGGTCATGCCCGGCTCGGGTCTGCGGTCATTCCCAGCGGAAGGTGCGTGAGACCAGCCCCAGCGACAGCACCGCCCACGCCGCCAGCACGGTCAGCGGGACGAGCGGCAGCGCCGCGCCCTGGGCGAGCACCGAGCGCAGGCCGCCGGTCAGCGCCGAGATCGGCAGGATCTCCAGCACCGGCCGCATGCCCTCGGGGAACTTCGACAGGGGGAAGACCACCCCGCCCGCGCCCAGCAGCACCAGGTAGACGAGGTTGGCGGCGGCCAGCGTCGCCTCGGCGCGCAGCGTGCCCGCCATGAGCAGCCCCAGGCCGCTGAAGGCGGCCGTGCCGACGACGATGAGCAGCGCCGCGCTCAGGAACGAACCCTGCGGCCGCCATCCCAGCGCAAGCCCCACGGCCACGATCACGAAGGCCTGGACGACCTCCACGGCCACGACGGCGGCCGTCTTGGCGAGCATGAGACCGGCTCTGGACAGCGGCGTCGCACCCAGCCGCTTCAGCACGCCGTAGCGGCGTTCGAACCCCGTCGCGATGGCCTGGCCGGTGAACGCCGTGGACATGACCGCCAGCGCCAGCACGCCGGGCGTCAGGAAGTCGACCCGGCTGCCGCCCACGTCGATCAGCGGCATCATCGAGAACCCCACCAGCAGCAGCACGGGGAGCACCAGGGTGAGGGCCAGCTGCTCGCCGTTGCGCAGGGTCGCGCGGACCTCGGCGCACGCCTGCGCGAACACCATGCGCGGGAACGGCGCCGCGCCGGGCGCGGGGGTGAGGTCGAGCGTGGTCATCGCGCCTCCAGCGGGTGACGGCACAGCGGTCATCGCAGCTCCCTGCCGGTCAGCTCAAGGAACACGTCTTCGAGAGTGCGGCGCTCGATGCGCAGGTCGTCGGCGGTGACGCCCTCGGAGGCGCACCAGGCCGTCACCGTGCCCAGCAGCTCGGGCCCGACCAGGCCCTCGATGATGTAGTGCCCGGCGGGCGACTCCTTGGCCGCGCTGCCCGCGGGCAGCGCGTTGAGCAGCTCGTCGAGCGCCAGCCCCGGCCGCGCCCTGAACCGCAGCTGGCGTTCGGCGCCGGTGAGCGAGGCGGGACTGCCCTCGGCCACCACCCGACCCCTGTCGATGATCGCCACGTGGTCGGCCAGCCGCTCGGCCTCGTCCATGTGGTGGGTCGTCAGCACGACGGACACGCCCGCGCCGCGCAGCTCGCCGACCAGCTCCCAGCAGGCGTGCCTGGCCTGCGGGTCGAGCCCGGCCGTCGGCTCGTCGAGGAAGACCAGCTCCGGCCGCCCGACGACGGCCGCGGCCAGCGACAGGCGCTGCTGCTGCCCGCCCGACAACCGCCGGTAGGGCGTGCGTACGTGCTCCGTCAGCCCCAGCCGGGCGAGCAGCGCGCCGGAGTCGAGCGGGCGGGCGTAGAAACGCGAGACGAGACGCAGCCACTCGGCGCAGCGCATCGCCGGCGGCACGCCGCCCGCCTGCAGCATGACCCCCACCCGCGAGCGCAGCTCGGGCAGCGCGGGCGCCAGGCCGAACACCCTGACCGTGCCCGCGTCGGCCTCGCGGAACCCTTCGCAGATCTCCACCGTGGACGTCTTGCCCGCGCCGTTGGGGCCGAGGACCGCGGTGACCGCCCCGCGTTCGGCGCGGAGCGTGAGGCCGTCGACGGCGGTGGTGCCGCCGTAACGTTTGACCAGGTCGATGATCTCGACGGCTGGGGAGTCCATGCCATGAGTTTAGGGACTGCGGTGGGCGGTCCCTGCCGCAGGTGAGTACGGCCCGACCGGTGTTCCTCGTCCGGGTCATGGGATCCCCAAGAAATATCTGATAACCGGGAATTCGGAGGAGCTGTTCCTGGTTTGATCCTTCGGCCCTCGTGGGGCCGCCGGTCTGCGAGGGAAGGGGCGCACATGTCCGTGGCAGAAGCCACGTCCGCCGTCGTCGTTCATGAGCGGAGGAGCCGCCGCGGCCTGCTGCTGGTGATCCTCGGGGCGCTGTCGGCGATCGGGCCGCTCTCCATCGACATGTACCTGCCCGCGCTGCCCGCCATCACCTCCCAGATGCTCAGCGTCCCCGCGCAGGTGCAGCTCACCCTCACCGCCTGCCTCATCGGCGTGTCCGTCGGCCAGGTGATCGCCGGGCCGGTCAGCGACGTACGCGGCAGGAGGGTGCCGCTGATAGTGGGCGTGACCGGGTTCATGCTGGCCTCGCTGCTGTGCGCGTTCGCGCCGTCGGTGCCCATGCTGATCGCGTTCCGGCTGCTGCAGGGCATGCTGGGCGGCGCGGCGCTGGTCATCGTGCGGGCCGTCGTGCGCGACCTGTACGACGGCGCCGCCATCGCCCGCATCTTCGCCACCCTCATGCTGGTCAGCGGCCTGGCTCCCATCCTGGCGCCGATAGCGGGCGCCCAGGTGCTGGCGTTCACCTCGTGGCGGGGCGTGTTCGTGGTGCTCAGCCTCATCGGCGCGGTGCTGCTGGTGGCCGTGCTGGCGGGCGTGCGCGAGACGCTGCCCGCGGCCGAGCGGGAGAGCGGCGGGCTCGGGCACACCGTGCGCACGTTCTGGCGGCTGCTGCGCGACCGCCCGTTCATGGGCTCCGCCCTGACGGCCGGGCTGGCGTTCGGTGCGATGTTCAGCTACATCTCCGGCTCGCCGTTCGTCCTCCAGGAGGTGTACGACGCCACGCCCCAGCAGTACTCCCTCATCTTCGGGCTCAACGCGATCGCCCTCACCATCACGGCCCAGCTCGGCGGCCGGCTGGCGGGGCGGGTGCCCCCGGCGCGGCTGGTGCTCATCGGGCTGGCCATCGGATTGACGGGGGCCGTGCTGCTGCTGGCGGCCGCGCTCGCCGGGTTCGGCCTGTGGTACATCGTGGCCGGGTTGTTCGTCATCATGCTCGGCCAGGGCCTGGTGCTGCCGGGCACCGGCGCGCTGGCGCTGGCCTCGCAGCCCTCACAGGTGGCGGGCAGCGCGTCGGCGCTGCTCGGCGTGCTGCAGTTCGCGCTCGGCGCGGTCGCGGCCCCGCTGGTCGGGCTGGTGGGATCGGGCAGTGCGGTGCCCATGGCCTGTGTCATGCTGGGGCTCATCTCCGGCTCGGCCGTGATCTTCGCAGCCCTGGTCCGCCCGCAAGTTAGGTAAGCCTACCCTGCGTGAGAAATTGCATTCCCCCGGTTCCCCGATCCGTTTGTGAAGCGGGAAGGAATTACGGCACACTGATGTTGTGAAAAACATGCACCTGAGTGAGCCCGGCACCGAGCGCGGCACGCGCGCCCGTGTCGCCAGGCTGATCCTGGAGCATGGTCCCGTCACGGCCGGGGCGCTCGGCGAGCGGCTCGGGCTCACGCCCGCCGCCGTCCGCCGCCACCTCGACGTGCTGCTGGCCGACGGGATGATCGAGCCTCGCATGGCGCGCCCGCGCGGACAGCGCGGTCGCGGGCGGCCGGCCAAGCTGTTCGCCATCACCGACGCGGGGCGCAGTGCTTTCGAGCACGCCTATGACGACCTGGCCGGGAGCGCGCTGCGTTTCCTGGCCGAGCGCATGGGCGACGAAGCGGTGGCCGACTTCGCCCGCTCGCAGGTCTCGAGCCTGCTGAAGCGGCTGGAGCCGGTCATGCGGACGGTGCCGGCGGACCAGCGCGTGCAGGTGCTGGCGCAGGCGCTGTCGGCGGAGGGGTACGCCGCCTCGGCCAGCAAGGCCAAGTCGGGCGGCGACCAGCTCTGCCAGCATCACTGCCCGGTGGCACACGCGGCGGCGGAGTTCCCGCAGCTGTGTGAGGCCGAGACGGAGGCGTTCGCGCAACTGCTCGGCGTCCCGGTGCAGCGCCTGGCCACGATCGCCCACGGCGACGGGGTCTGCACGACACATGTGAGCCCGCAGACGCTGGGCGAATCCGCACATAGAGACAAGAGCAAGGAGACCGGAAGGTGACTGTCACCGACCGCCCGGAGCTGGAAGGCCTCGGGAATTACAAGTTCGGCTGGGCCGACCCGGATGCCGCGGGTGCGGCGGCCAAGCGCGGCCTGTCCGAGGAGGTCGTCCGCAACATCTCCGCGCTCAAGAACGAGCCGGAGTGGATGCTCGACCTTCGCCTGAAGGGCCTCCGCCTGTTCGACAAGAAGCCGCTGCCGACCTGGGGCTCCGACCTCACGGACATCGACTTCGACAACATCAAATACTTCGTGCGCTCGACCGAGAAGCAGGCCACGTCCTGGGACGAGCTGCCCACCGACATCAAGAACACCTACGACAAGCTCGGCATCCCCGAGGCGGAGAAGCAGCGCCTCATCGCCGGCGTCGCAGCCCAGTACGAATCCGAGGTCGTCTACCACAAGATCCGTGAGGACCTCGAGGAGAAGGGCGTCGTCTTCGTCGACACCGACACGGGCCTGAAGGAGCACGAGGAGCTCTTCAAGGAGTACTTCGGCTCGGTCATCCCGGTGGGCGACAACAAGTTCGCCGCGCTCAACACCTCCGTGTGGTCCGGTGGCTCGTTCATCTACGTGCCGCCGAACGTCGAGGTCGAGATCCCGCTGCAGGCCTACTTCCGGATCAACACCGAGAACATGGGCCAGTTCGAGCGGACCCTGATCATCGTCGACGAGAACAGCTACGTGCACTACGTCGAGGGCTGCACCGCGCCGATCTACTCCTCCGACTCGCTTCACAGCGCGGTCGTCGAAATCATCGTGAAGAAGAACGCGCGCTGCCGCTACACGACCATCCAGAACTGGTCCAACAACGTCTACAACCTGGTGACCAAGCGCGCCGTGGCCTACGAGGGCGCGACCATGGAGTGGGTCGACGGCAACATCGGCTCCAAGGTGACGATGAAATACCCGGCCGTCTACCTCATGGGCGAGCACGCCAAGGGCGAGACGCTGAGTGTCGCGTTCGCCGGCGAGGGCCAGCACCAGGACGCCGGCTCCAAGATGGTGCACCTGGCGCCCCACACCAGCTCCAGCGTCATCTCCAAGTCGGTGGCGCGCGGCGGCGGCCGCACCTCCTACCGCGGTCTCGTGCAGATCGAGGAGGGCGCCCACGGCAGCGCCAGCACCGTCAAGTGCGACGCCCTGCTCGTCGACCAGATCAGCCGCTCCGACACCTACCCCTACGTCGACGTCCGCGAGGACGACGTCTCGATGGGGCACGAGGCCACGGTCTCCAAGGTGAGCGAGGACCAGCTCTTCTACCTCATGAGCCGCGGGCTCGACGAGGACGAGGCGATGGCCATGATCGTGCGTGGCTTCGTCGAGCCGATCGCGCGCGAGCTGCCCATGGAATACGCCCTCGAGCTCAACCGGCTGATCGAGCTGCAGATGGAAGGAGCCGTCGGCTGATGGGCCTGAACGAGAAGCCCCTGTCGACCCTGCACGAGAAGGCGTCCTACGACCTGGCCGACTTCGCCGTCCCGACAGGGCGCGAGGAGGCGTGGCGGTTCACGCCGCTCTCGCGCCTGAAGGGGCTGCACAACGGCAAGGCCGAGGTCACCGGCCAGGCGCTCACCCAGGTCACCACGCCGGCCGGGGTCACCGCCGAGTGGGTGGGGCGTGGCGACCCCCGCATCGGCCAGGCTTACGTGCCGGCCGACCGGGTCAGCGCGCAGGCCTACTCCGCCTTCGAGAAGGCGTTGGTCGTGACCGTGCCCAAGGAGGCCACGCCGGACGAGCCGATCCGCGTCGAGGTGCGCGGCGGCGGCCTCGACGGCGCCACCTACGGTCACGTCGTGGTCAAAGTCGGGCCGCTCGCCGAGGCCGTGGTGATCATCGAGCACCAGGGGAGCGCGGTCTACGCCGACAACGTCGAGTTCGTCGTCGGCGACGGCGCCACGCTCAAGGTCGTCAGCCTGCAGGACTGGGAGGACGACGCGGTCCACGTCTCGCACCACCACGCCCAGCTGGCCAAGGACGCGACCTTCCGCAGCTTCGTGGCGACGCTCGGCGGCGACCTCGTACGCCTGTCGCCCAGCGTGTCCTACACCGCTCCCGGCGGCGACGCCGACCTGTCGGGCCTCTACTTCGTCGACGCCGGCCAGCATCTGGAGCACCGCCTGCTCGTCGACCACTCGCAGCCCAACTGCAAGAGCAACGTCGACTACCGCGGCGCGCTGCAGGGCGAGAGGGCGCACGCCGTCTGGATCGGCGACGTGATCATCAGGGTCGAGGCCGAGGGCACCGACACCTACGAGCTCAACCGCAACCTCATCCTCACCGACGGGGCGCGCGCCGACTCGGTGCCCAACCTGGAGATTCTCACCGGCGAGGTCGCCGGAGCGGGGCACGCCTCCGCCTCCGGACGCCTCGACGACGAGCACATCTTCTACCTCCAGGCTCGCGGTATCCCCTACGACGAGGCCCGCCGCCTGGTCATCAAGGGCTTCCTCGGCCAGCTCATCGAGAAGATCCAGGTCGAGGAGATCCGCGAGCGCGTGCTCGGCGCGATGGAGGCGGAGCTGGCCCGATGACCGCATTCGAGAAGGTGTGCGCGCTCGACGACATCCCCGACGGCGGGGTGCTCGGCGTCGAGGTGGGGGAGACGCCGGTCGCGCTCGTACGCAAGGGCGGGGAGGTCTTCGCCCTGCACGACGTCTGCTCCCACGCCGAGGTCAAGCTCAGCGAGGGTGAGGTCTACGACGGCACGCTGGAGTGCTGGCTGCACGGCTCGTGCTTCGACGTCCGTACGGGCAAGCCCACGGGGCCGCCAGCGACCCGGCCCGTGAACGTATACACAGTCAAGATCGACGGCGATGACGTCCTCGTCTCGCTCTCGAAGGAGTCATAAAGACATGTCCACCCTAGAGATTCGTGACCTCAAGGTCGCCGTCGAGGACAAGGAAATCCTGCGCGGCGTCAACCTGACCGTGAAGTCCGGCGAGACCCACGCCATCATGGGCCCCAACGGCTCGGGCAAGTCGACGCTCGCCTACGCGATCGCCGGCCACCCGAAATACACCATCACCGGCGGTGAGGTGCTGCTCGACGGCGTCGACCTGCTGGAGCTGTCGGTCGACGAGCGGGCCCGCGCGGGACTGTTCCTGGCCATGCAGTACCCCGTCGAGGTCCCAGGCGTGTCGGTCTCCAACTTCCTGCGCTCGGCCGTCACCGCCATCCAGGGCGAGGCGCCCAAGCTGCGCCAGTTCGCCAAGGACCTGAAGAGCGGCATGGACTCGCTGGCCATCGACGCGGCCTTCGCCCAGCGCAACCTCAACGAGGGTTTCTCCGGCGGCGAGAAGAAGCGCCACGAGATCCTCCAGCTCGAGCTGCTCAAGCCGAAGATCGCGGTGCTCGACGAGACCGACTCCGGTCTCGACGTCGACGCGCTGCGCGTGGTGTCGGAGGGCATCAACCGCTTCCGCGCCACCGGCGAGACCGGCGTGCTGCTGATCACCCACTACACGCGCATCCTGCGGTACGTGAAGCCCGACTTCGTGCACGTCTTCGCGGGCGGCAGGATCGTCGAGGAGGGCGGCCCCGAGCTGGCCGACAAGCTCGAGTCGGAGGGCTA
This sequence comes from Nonomuraea sp. K271, assembly GCF_009908215.1. NCBI lineage: Bacteria > Bacillati > Actinomycetota > Actinomycetes > Streptosporangiales > Streptosporangiaceae > Nonomuraea > Nonomuraea sp. K271. Next base: position 15,362 of record NZ_JAAAHR010000030.1, read on the forward strand.
CGAGCAGTACACGAAGGCGTCTGCATGACATACGACGGCTTGGACGTGGAGAAGATCAGGAAGGACTTCCCGGTCTTCTCCCGCGAGCTGCCCGACGGGCGACCGCTCGTCTACCTCGACTCGGGCAACTCCTCGCAGAAGCCCAACCAGGTCATCGACACCATGCGCGAGCACCTGGCGCTCCACTACAGCAACGTCGGCCGGGCCATGCACCTGCTGGGCGCAGAGTCCACCGACGCCTACGAAGGCGCCCGTGACAAGGTCGCGGGCTTCATCAGGGCGCCCTCGCGCGACGAGGTGGTCTTCACCAAGAACGCCTCCGAGGCGCTCAACCTGGTCGCCTACTCCTTCGGCAACCCGGCCGTCACCGATCCCCGCTTCACGCTCGGCCCCGGCGACGAGATCGTCATCTCCGAGATGGAACACCACTCCAACATCGTGCCGTGGCAGCTGCTCGTGCAGCGCACCGGCGCGACACTGAAGTGGTTCGGGGTCACCGGCGACGGGCGGCTCGACTACGACCCGGGCGTCATCACCGAGCGGACGAAGATCGTCTCGATCGCTCACCAGTCCAACGTGCTGGGCACCGTCAACCCGGTCGCCGAGGTGGCCGCGCGGGCCCACGAGATGGGCGCGCTGGTCCTGCTCGACGCCTCCCAGTCCGTGCCGCACCACCCGGTGGACGTGTCCCGGCTCGGCGCCGACCTCGTGGCCTTCACCGGCCACAAGATGGTCGGCCCCTCGGGCATCGGCGTGTTGTGGGGCAGGGCCGAGGTGCTCGACGCGATGCCCCCGTTCCTGGGCGGCGGCGAGATGATCGAGGCGGTCTGGATGGACCGCTCGACGTACGCTCCCGTACCGCACAAGTTCGAGGCGGGCACGCCGCCGATCGTCGAGGCCATCGGGCTCGGCGCGGCCGTCGACTACCTCACGGGCGTCGGCATGGAGTCCATCGAGGCCCACGAGCGCACGCTGACGGCCCACGCGCTCGATGCCCTGCGCGAGGTGCCCGGCCTCCGTCTCATCGGTCCTGACACCATCGAGGAGCGCGGCGGCACGTTGTCGTTCACGCTGGAGGGCATACACCCGCACGACGTGGGGCAGATCCTCGACGACCGCTTCGGCGTCGCCGTACGCGTGGGGCACCACTGCGCGCGCCCCCTGCATCTGCGCTTCGGAATACCGGCGACCACGCGAGCGTCGTTCTACCTGTACAACACCACGGGCGAGATCGACGCCCTGGTGCGTGGCCTCCATCACGTTCAGAAGGTGTTCGCATAGCCATGATCGGCGAGTCGATGTACCAGGAGCTGATCCTGGAACACTACAAGCACCCGCAGGGGCGGGGGCTGCGCGAGCCGTACGACGCCGAGGTTCACCACGTGAACCCGACGTGCGGCGACGAGATCACGCTCAGGGTCAAGGTGGACGACGCCGGCAAGATCCTGGACGTTTCCTACGACGGGCAGGGCTGTTCCATCAGTCAGGCGGCCGCGTCCGTGCTGCACGAGCTGGCCACCGGCTCGACGGTCGAGGAGACGCTCTCCGTGGTCGACGAGTTCACCCGGCTCATGCAGGGCAGGGGCCAGGTGGAGGCCGACGAGGAGGTGCTCGGCGACGCGGTCGCGTTCGCGGGCGTCGCCAAGTTCCCGGCGCGCGTCAAATGCGCGTTGCTTTCCTGGATGGCCTACAAGGACGCTGTAGTGAGGAGCGCTGCCACGTGAGTGAGCGGAACGAAGGCACGATGCGACCTGGTGGTTCGCTCACGACCGCGAAGGAGGCGTCATGAGCAAGCCAGTGGAGACCCCGACCGGCTTCGAGGGTGACACGAACGTTGACGAGGTCATGGAGGCGCTCAAGGACGTCGTCGACCCCGAGCTCGGCATCAACGTGGTCGATCTGGGCCTGGTCTACGGGCTCAATCTCGACCCGTCCGACGACGGGCAGGTGGTGGCGACCATCGACATGACGCTGACCAGCGCGGCCTGTCCCCTGACCGACGTCATCGAGGACCAGGCCCACTCCGCGCTGGACGGCATGGTCTCCGATGTCAAGATCAACTGGGTCTGGCTGCCGCCGTGGGGGCCGGACAAGATCACTGATGAAGGCCGTGAGCAACTGCGTATGCTAGGCTTTAACGTCTGATCTTTTCTGCTGTTGCGGCTGGCGTCAAGCGTCGGCCGTTTCAGTGTGTGTGCCAGGCGGGTTTTGGAAGGTCCGGGCCCATCCGGGGAATATCCGATAACATCCCGGCGTTGGCACCAAACGCACCTGACGTCTCATTGCGCGTCTCGCGCCGCCTGCGGCCGGTGCCCCGGTGTGTCTCCCTCATTCTCGACCCGCCCCGACGGCGGGTGCCCTTGAACGTGTACGGCCAGCGCCGTACGTCCCGGCTCGTCCTTTCGCAGAAGTGACGCGCCACTTCGACGGAAAGGCACGAATTTCGTGACCATGCTTGACGCTGTCATGCCCGAGCTCGGCGAGACCACTCCCGAGCCTGGCCCCTCCGAGTTCGAGCTGCTCGGCCTGCCGAAGCCGCTCGTCAACGGGCTGGCCAAGCTGGGCTTCGACAGCCCGTTCGCCATCCAGAGCGCGACGATCCCCGACGTGCTCGCCGGCCACGACGTGCTCGGCCGCGGCCAGACCGGCTCCGGCAAGACGCTCGCCTTCGGCCTTCCCACCATGGCCCGCATCGCGGGTGTGCGCCCCGCCCCCGGCAGGCCCAAGGCCATGATCCTCGTGCCGACCCGGGAGCTGGCCCTCCAGGTGCACGACGCCCTCGAACCTCTCGGTCGCGGCCTCGGGCTGCGCATGAAGGTCATCGTCGGCGGCATGTCGATGGGCAAGCAGATCGAGGCGCTGCGGCGCGGCGTCGACGTGGTCATCGCCACGCCGGGCCGCCTGGGCGACCTGATCAGGCAGGGTGAGTGCTCCCTGTCGGAGATCGAGGTCAGTGTCCTCGACGAGGCCGACCACATGTGCGACCTCGGCTTCTTCCCCGTCGTCACCGAGCTGCTGGGGCAGACGCCGGCCGACGGGCAGCGGCTGCTGTTCTCCGCCACGCTCGACGGCGACGTCGACAAGCTGGTGCGGCGTTTCCTGAAGAACCCGATCACCCACTCCGTGGCCCCCGCGACCTCCCCGGTCGACACCATGGAGCACCACGTGATGCAGGTCACGCGCGACGACAAGTTCGACGTCACGGCCGCGATCGCCAACCGCGAGGGCCGTACGATCATCTTCGTCCGCACCCAGCACGGCGTCGACCGGCTGTGCAAGCAGCTGGCCAGGGTCGGTGTCAAGGCGGGCGGCCTGCACGGCGGCAAGCGCCAGAACCAGCGCACCCGCATCCTCGCCGAGTTCCGCGAGGGCTCCATCGGCGTGCTCGTCTGCACCGACGTCGCGGCGCGGGGCATCCACGTCGACAACATCAGCCTGGTGCTGCACGTGGACCCGCCGCAGGACCACAAGAGCTACCTGCACAGGGGCGGCCGTACGGCCCGCGCCGGCGAGAAGGGCACCGTGGTCACGCTGGTGCTGCCCAACGAGCGGCGCTCGACCGACGCGCTCACCCGGCGCGCCGGCATCCACCCGTTCCGCCTGAAGGTCACCGCGGGGCACCCCAGACTCGCCGAGGTGACGGGGGCCCGCACACCGAGCGGCGAGCCCGTCCCCGTCTGGGAGCCCGACGTGCGCAAGCCGCTGCGGCCCCGCCGTGACGGCGGCCACAACGGCTCCGAGCGGCGCGGCCGCCGCCCGCGCCGCGACTTCGACGGCGACCGGCGCCCGCGCCGCCACGACCAGGGCGGCGAGCGGCCGTTCGCGTCGGGTGACGACCGCGGCCCGCGCAGGGAGTTCGACGGTGACCGGCGTCCGCGCCGCCACGACCAGGGCGGCGAGCGGCCCTTCAGCCGCGGCCAGGAGCCCCGTGACGGCAGGCCGCGCGGCGGCTACCGCTCCGACGACCGTCCCCCCGTCCGCCAGGACGACCGCGGCCAGCGGGGCGGGTTCCGCTCCGACGACCGCGCTGCCACGGGCCCGCGCTACGCCTCCGACCGCGGCCGCCCGTTCTCGGCCGACCGCGAGCGCGGCTACCGCTCCGACGACCGCGCTGCCACGGGCCCGCGCGACGGCTACCGCTCCGGCGGCGGCCGCCCCGACGAGCGTGGGCCGCGTGACGGCTTCCGCTCGGGGGAGCGCGGCAAGGGCGGCTACCGCCGCAATTCCGGCCGCTACGAGCGCTGACGCCCGTTCACCATCGCCGCTGCCCGCCGCACCTGCCCAGGTGCGGCGGGCAGCGCCGTTCCGTACGGGGATCAGCCCTGCAGGCCGCTGAGCGCGATGCCGCGGGTGAAGGAGCGCTGTGCTCGCGCGTCCCGCGTGGCGGACACCGGGCAGCGCCAGTGCCTGGCGCAGACTAGGCTTGACAGGCACGTCAGCCAATCGACGAGAGAGACCATGAAGACCTTCGAAGAGCTGTTCGCCGAGCTGTCAGAGAAAGCCATGACCCGGCCGGCGGGCTCGGGCACCGTGGCCGCGCTCGACGCCGGCGTCCATGCCATCGGCAAGAAGGTCGTCGAGGAGGCCGCCGAGAGCTGGATGGCCGCCGAGCACGAGTCGGACGACAGAGCCGCCGAGGAGATCTCCCAACTGCTCTACCACGTGCAGGTGCTCATGATCGCCAAGGGCATCGGGCTCGACCAGGTCTACAAGCATCTCTAGGGCGCGACGCGCCCGTCACCGGCAAGCCCTGGAGAAGCGACAGAGACGACAAGGACCTGACATGCTGCGTCTGGCAGTACCGAACAAAGGCGCCCTCAGCGAGGCCGCCCAGAGCATGCTCAAAGAGGCCGGCTACCGGCCGCGCAGGGACAGCAAAGAGCTCGTGGTGGTCGACGAGGCCAGCGGCTGCGAGCTGTTCTTCCTGCGGCCCCGCGACATCGCCATCTACGTCGGCGAGGGCACTCTCGACGCCGGCATCACCGGCCGCGACATGCTGATCGACTCGGGCGCCCCGGCCGAGGAGATCATGCCGCTCGGTTTCGGCGGCTCCACCTTCCGGCTGGCCGCCATGGCGGGCACGATGTCGTCGGTCAAAGACCTCGACGGCCGGCGCATCGCCACCTCCTACGCGGGGCTGCTCGACAAATACCTCTCAGACCAGGGCGTCGACGCCCGCGTGATCAAACTCGACGGCGCCGTCGAGACCGCGATCCGCCTGGGCGTGGCCGACGCCATCGCCGACGTCGTGGAGACCGGCACGACGCTGCGCAACGTCGGCCTCGAGGTGTTCGGCGAGCCGATCATGCGCTCGGAGGCCGTGCTGATCAAACAGCAGAGCGCGCCGCAGACGCAGGGCCGCGACCAGCTCGTACGCCGCCTCCAGGGCGTCGTGCACGCCCGCGACTTCGTCATGATGGACTACGACATCCGCGCCGAGCGCATAGAGGAGGCCATCGCCCTCACGCCCGGCATGGAGGGGCCGACGGTCTCCCCGCTGCACCGCGAGGGGTGGGTGGCCGTGCGCGCGATGGTCCGGCGCCAAGGCCACCAGCAGGTGATGGACCAGCTCTGGGACATCGGCGCCCGGGCGATCCTGGTCACCGACATCTACGCCTGCCGCCTCTGACATCTTCCGCGGGCGCCCCCGGGCACGACACGCCCCCGGGCGCCCGCGCGCTCTGCGAAGAGCCTGTCGCTGAGGGAAGGCCGGTACGCAGCCGGAAGCTCCCGTGCTGGCGGAGGGCCGGGTCGCGCGGGCGGAGGGCCGGTCATGCTGGCGGAGGTCGGACGCGCGGGGAGGGCGTCAGCCCTGGATCGCGGTGACCTGCCTGATCAGGTCGGAAATGCGGACGATGCCCAGGCAGCGGTTGAGTTCGTCGGTCACCACCAGGTCGTCATAGACGCGGGCCGCGTCCCTGCTCGCCGCCTGCATGGCCGCGATCGCAGGGGCCGTCCGCGGGACCGTGCGCGGCGGGTCGGCCAGCCGCTGCGCCGGCTTCGCGCCGTGCAGGGCGTGCCCGTAACGGGCGGCGAACGACAGCAGGAACCGGCTGCGGTCCAGGCTGCCCTTCGGCCGCTGGAACTCATCCACCAGGATCACACTGGTGATCGTCGGCTCATGCCCGAACGCCGCCACCGCCTCCTCCGCCCGCGCCTCCTCCGGCAGCGTCACCGCAGGAATCAGCAGCTCCTGCACGCGCGGGCCGAGCATCACCGTGGCGGGCGACTCGTCGGCGACGGGCAGCGGCACGCGTACCTTGCCGTCGGGGCCGGGGGCCAGCAGGGGGCCGTGCGCGAGGCGTACGCCGAGGCCGCGCGCCACCGCCACCTGCGGCTCGCGCTCGACGCCCGGAGCCAGGACGTGCGCCCCGATGCCGCGGGCCAGCGACACCACCGCCCGCGCCACCGCGGTCGCCCGGTGGTCGGCGGGGATGCGCGTGACCAGCTCGGGATCGAGCGCCAACAGGTACGGCGACGACTCGGTGACCAGGTCGAGCGCCGCGCCGCCGGTGGTGCCGACGCCCGCGAACCCGAGTAGGTAGCCGATCGTGCGCAGGCCGTCCAGCCCGGCCCTGAGCAGCGGCCGGTCCTGCTCGTGGCACGCTCCGGTGAGCAGCAGGATGGCCTCGCGCGGATGCCTGCCCGCCCTCCTGAGCGCCTCGTGGAGGGGAGCCAGCGCGCCGGCGCCCGGCAGGACCACCCGGATGGGAAGTTCGAGCACCATGGGGAGCGGGGCCGCCCGGAGGACGCCGGCCGGGTCGACGACGGCCGGGTGCGCGATGACGGCTCCGGTGTCGAGATCCACGATGGGGCTGGTGAGCAGGGAGGACACGTGTACAGATGCTCCTGTAGCCACAACCGTCGCAGAAGTCCCGCGAACCAAAATTAACCGACATTTCCGTTCGGGTTCTCGCCCGCTCCTACCGACATGGCTTCGGCTAGCCTTCCCATCATGAACGCCCGTCCGGCCAGCGGCGGCGGCCGGTGGGTGACCGTGCCGCCGGAGCGCCTGCACCCGTGGATCGACGGGTTCGCCGGTCGTCACGGGCCCTTCTCCGCCTCGGGGGACGACCGGGTGGTGCGGCTGCTCGCCGACGACGGCGCCCGGGCCGAACTGCACGTGCCCTTCCCTCCCATGACGCCTCCTGGCCCGCCCCACGTCACCCGGCTGGTCGCCCACGCGTCCGCGGAGCGGCGGGTGGGGGTGTTCCTGGTGCGGCTCGGCGGGTACGCCGCTGGTGTCTTCCACGGGTCCGGGCTCGTCGCGTCGAAAGTGGGGTCACGGCTGGTGCAGGGGCGCACGGCGGCCGGGGGATGGTCGCAGCAGCGCTTCGCCAGGCGGCGGCGCAAGCAGGCGGCCCAGGCGTTCGACGACGCGGTGGCGACGGCCGTCCGGGTGTTGTCGCCGCACCTGGGGGAGCTGGACGCGGTGGTGCTCGGCGGGGACCGGCGGGCCGTCGACGCCCTGCGGCACGACCGGCGGCTCGCGCCCCTGCTGGCCCTGGAGAGCGAGCCCTTCCTGGTGGTGCCCGACCCGAAGCTGGCGGTGCTGAAGGACACCCCGGCCACGTTCCGCGCGGTCCGCGTCCGAGTGGTGGATGCTCCAGGCGTCAGCTCTCCCGGATGAGCCCCTGCGCGCCGGATCGGCGGGGTTCTCTCCATGCCGGGGATCAGGCGGACCTCCGCAGCCGCCTCATCCGGGTCTCACGGGAGGCGGCGAAGGACCGGGTGTGAGACCGGGCAGCCGTCCCTTCCCGGCCTTCGCGCCGAGGTCATCGATGGGAGATTGATCGTGAGCCCCGTCGGCACCCCCGAGCCTTCAAGAATCGCGATGCTGATCTACCGCGTTGCTTCCTCTGCTCGTTCGACGCGGCCGGGACGGCTTCGCAGGCGATGTGGATGTCTGTATCGATGGACCTCGGACCCCGGGCGAGCCCGATTTCGTGCTCGCCCCGCCTGACTGCCGTCGCTGGGGCGACCGGGAGTTGATGTCTTCGGGTCCGCTGATGGCGGCGGAGGTGATCGCGCCGGGCAGCGTGGAAGACGATCGGATGAAGAAGCCCTCCATGTACGTCGCAGGCGGCGTACCGGTTCTGCTTCTGGACCCGATCACCGCTGCCTTCCCACGAGCCCTGAGGGCTCGTGGGAAGGCATGGCCGCCCCCTTCACCGGTCGCCCGCCGACCTCGGGAGACACCTGCGCCTGATGCCCGGCGCATGCAGGCCCCCGAGTCCTTACCTGTCCGACAAGGGTTGAGTCGATTCAATTCAATCTTGATTGCCGCTATGATGGCCGGGTTCACGGTGGGCGGCGTCCGGCCGTCCCACCGGCAGGAAGCGGTTTCTGCACGGTGGCCGCGTCCGCGGACCACCTTCCCGAGTAGCGGCTCATGCACTTACAGCGGCACGGCCTCGTGAGGATCGATGGCGACCAGGAACATCAAGGAGGTCGCGCAGCTGGCGCGCGTCTCGGTGGGCACGGTGAGCAACGTGCTCAACCGCCCGGAGATCGTGTCGCCCGCCACCCGCGAACGCGTCTTCGACGCCATCAAGGAGCTGGGGTTCGTCCGCAACGAGGTGGCGCGCCACCTGCGGGTGGGCCACAGCCGCACGGTCGGGCTCGTCGTGCTCGACGTGGCCAACCCCTTCTTCGTCGACGTGGCGAGGGGCGCCGAGGCGGTGGCCGACGACCACGACACGATGGTGGTGCTGTGCAACAGCGCCGGTGACGCCGGTCGTGAGCGCCGCCACCTCGATCAGCTCGAACAGCAGCGCGTGATGGGCATCCTCATCACCCCCGTCGAGGCGGAGACGCCCTGGCCACAGGAACTGTCCGCCCGCGGGATTCCCGTGGTGCTGGTCGACAGCCCGGCCACCGGCCTGCAGTGCTCGGTGGCGGTCGACGACCGGCTGGGCGGGCAGATCGCCGGGGCGCACCTCATCGAGCGCGGGCACCGGCGGATCGTGTTCGTCGGAGGGCCGATGTCGGTCAAGCAGGTGGCCGACCGGCACGCGGGCGTGGCCGGGGCGGTGGCCGCCGCCGGCGGCGACGTCGAGCTGCTCACCGCCACCGCGCCCGCGCTGACCGTCGCCGAGGGGCGGGCCATCGGCGAGCGCATGGCGGCGCTGCCGGCCGCCGAGCGGCCCACGGCCGCCTTCTGCGCCAACGACATGATGGCGCTCGGCCTGCTCCAGGCGATGGCCACGCACGGCCTGCGGGTGCCCGACGACCTGGCCATCATCGGCTACGACGACATCGACTTCGCCGCGGCGGCCGCGGTGCCGCTGTCGTCGGTGCGGCAGCCGCGCGAGCTGCTGGGCCGCACGGCGATCGACTTACTGCTCGAAGAGGTGGCCGAGCCCGGACGGCACCGGCACCGGCAGGTCATCTTCCAGCCCGACCTGGTGGTCCGCGAGTCCAGCGCGCCCTACCGCCCCCAGCCGTGAACCGTTTCATCCAGCCGCCCGGCGCCGTAGGCCCGTGCCCGGGTGCCCGGCGCGACGCCGTACCCGGCCGCGGCGGCGTATGACCCGAGGCCGGGGACGCCGCACGTACGGCGCGACTCCCGGAAGGAGCCCCCTTGACCGAGCTCTACCGCAACGCCCTGGCCCGTCCGGAGGACCTGGCGGGTTTCCGCATGGAGGGCGACGGCGTCACGTCCTTCCCCCAGGGCCGGATGCGCCTGGAGAGCCGCAGGCCGCCGTCCGACGGCCAGGCGGCCAACGTCGTGCTCTGGTGCCCCGCGGACCTGCCCGCCGATGTGCGGATCGAGTGGGACTTCCTGCCGATCAGGGAACCCGGCCTCGCCATCATGTTCTTCCACGCCAGGGGCAGGAAGGGCGCCGACCTCTTCGACCCGGGCCTGGCCAGGCGCACCGGTCCGTACGAGCAGTACCACCACGGCGACATCGACGCCTACCACATCTCCTACTTCCGCCGCATGTGGGCGTCGGAGCGCGCCCTGCACACCTGCAACCTGCGCAAGAGCCACGGGTTCCACCTGGTCGCGCAGGGGCCGGACCCGCTGCCCGGGGTGCTCGACGCCGACGGCCCGTACGCGATGCGCATCGACGTGCGCGCCGGCGAGGTAACGTTCTCGGTCAACGATTTGGTCTCGTTCCGGTGGGCCGACGACGGCGCTGTGGGCGGGCCTGCCCTGGCAGGAGGCAAGATCGGGTTCCGGCAGATGGCTCCGCTCATCGGCGAGTACGGAAATCTGCGGATTTCGCGTCATTGACTTTGAGTCGATTCAACACTAATTTCGCAACACCACCGGGGTTCACCCTCTCGTAACGGCGGGGGAACCACGGCGCAACACTCCGCCCCCGTGTCCGCGCACACGCCGTCAGAAGGTGCTGCGGGATGAGCCATCCAGCCATGTCAATGAAGGTTCAAGCAGTCTGCTCGGAGATCTTCTGGGCGGCCAGGCTCAACCTGATGTGGATCGCCTTCACCATGCTCGGCGGCGTGCTCCTCGGGCTCGGGCCCGCCACCGTGGCCGCGTACACCGTCGCACGTCGCCACGCCCGGGGTGAATCGATTCACTGGGGAGACTTCTGGATCGTCTACCGGCGGGAGTTCGTCCGTGCCTCGCTGCTGGTCCTTCCCGTCGCGGCGCTCGCCATCGTGCTGGTCGGCAACTACCTCTACCTGTCGGCCGCCGGGCCGGGGATGGGGACGCTGCGGATCGCGACCTTCGCGGCGCTCATCGCGGTGGCCGGCGTGGGGGCGTACGTCGGCCCGCTCTACGTGCACTACGACCTTCCGCTGTGGGCCTACTGGCCCAAAGCGACACAGCTGGCACTCATGCGTCCGGCTTCGTCCGTGCTGTTGCTGCTGGTGCTCTCGTCCATCGCCTACGCGACCGCGGTGCTGCCCGTCCTGGCCCCGGTGATCGGCGCCGGCGCGTGGATCTACCTCAACACGTGGCTCTGTCAGCGCTTCTTCGAGGAGAACGAGGCGCGGCTGCATTCGAAAGGGAACTCATGAGCGCATCCCGTCGCCGGCGGCTCCTTGCCGGTGTGTTAACGCTAACGGTCGCCCTCACCGCCTCGGCCTGCTCCGGCGGTGACGCGCCCCAGTCCGACCCCGGCACGATCACCTTCATGTCGAAGTTGTTCGGCACCGCGCCAGACCCCGAGGGGGAGATGCACCAGGCGGTCGAGAAGTTCCTCGGCAAGAAACTGAGGATCACCTGGGTGCCCAACGCCGAGTACACCGAGAAGCTGAACGTCACGCTGGCCTCGGACGACCTCCCGCAGGTCATGGTCGTGGACCCCCACCTCCCGGCCTTCGTCAAGGCAGCCCAGGCCGGAGCCTTCTGGGACCTCACCGACAAGCTGGACAAGTACCCGAACCTCAAGCCCGCCGACGCGCAGACGGCGCTCAACGCCTCCGTCAACGGCAGGACCTACGGCCTGTACCGGATGCGGCCGCTCCTGCGCTCGGCGGTCGTCATCCGCAAGGACTGGCTGGAGAAGGTCGGCCTCGACGAGCCCGAGACGGTCGACGACCTCTACGAGATCGCCAAGGCGTTCACCGAGAAGGACCCGGACGGCAACGGCAAGAAGGACACCTACGGGCTCGTCATCCCGAAATGGCCGGGCGACTACGCCAGCTCCAGCCCGTACGACGTGATCGAGACCTGGTTCGGCGCCCCCAACGGCTGGGGCGAGCGCAACGGCAAGATCGTGCCCGGCTTCGACACCCCCGAGTTCCTCGAGGCCAACCGGTGGCTGAAGAAGATGGTCGACGGCGGCATGGTCAACCCCGACTTCGCCACCCTCGACGCCGGCAAGTGGAACGACCCCGTCCAGCAGAACCGGGGCGGCATCATCATCGACGTCAACATCCGCTCCAGGCAGTGGCTCGACCTGTTCTACGAGCAGGACAAGGAGACCTACGGCGACAAGGTCACCATGGTCGGCAACCTCAAGCGCTCCGACGGCAAGAAGTTCTCCTATCCGTTCACCGGCTACCTCGACTCTCTGGCCATCTCCAAGCAGAGCGTGAGGACCGAGGCGGAGCTCGACAACGTGCTGAAGACCCTCGACAAGCTGGCGACCAAGGAGGGCCAGGTCCTGCTCACCAACGGCATCGAGGGCCGCAACTTCAAGGTCGAGAACGGTGACACCGCCGCGCTGATCAACGAGGACGACCCCGAGGTCAAGACCATCCAGAACGACGTGGACGACGCGTTCATCCAGCTCAGCACCAAGGGTGACGTGTCCATCGGCGGAATCGCCTACCAGCGGGTGCCGTCGGGGGAGCCTTACCAGAAGATGCTCGCGCTCCAGAAGGAACTGGTGGAGGAGGACCTCAAGACGGCCGTGCACAACGTGGCGCTGCCCGTGATCTCGCCCACCGCCGTCGCGAAGGGCGCTCAGATCGACAAGATCGTTTCGGACGCCCGGATCAAGTATCTGTCGGGCACCTTCACCGAGGACCAGCTCAAGGCGGAGATCAAGCGCTGGTACGACAGCGGCGGCACGCAGGTGGCCGCCGAGATCAACGACCTGGTGTCCAAGCTCGGCCAGTAGACGCCGCGTCGAGAGGCCCGGGGCCCGCGCTCCCGGGCCTCTCACATGAAGGGAGGCCGCTGTGGCCACCGACCTGGCGCCGCCTCCACCGAAGGCGGCCACCGAGACGAAGAAGCGGAAGGCCGGCAAGGTGCCGCTCCGCGCGGCGCTGAGGCGCTACCGCTGGCTCTACCTGATGCTCGTTCCGGGTGTCGCCTACTTCGTGCTCTTCAAGTACCTGCCGATGTACGGCGTGACGATCGCGTTCCAGGACTTCCTGCCCTTCCTCGGCTACTCGGGCAGCCCCTGGGTCGGCTTCAAACACTTCGAGGATCTGTTCTCCGGCCCCGACTTCGGCCGGCTGATGTTCAACACGCTGTTCCTGGCGCTGCTGCACGTCGTCATCGTCTTCCCCGCGCCGATCATCGTCGCCCTGATGCTCAACGAGCTGCGCGTCAGCCTCGTCAAGCGCTCGGTCCAGTCGCTGATCTACATCCCGCACTTCCTGTCCTGGACGATCGTCGCGTCGCTGACGTACCTGCTGTTCGCGGCGGACTTCGGTGTGATCTCCGGATGGATCCGCGACGTTCTCGGTGACACCGCGAGGGTCGACTACATGGCGCAGGAGGAATGGTTCCGGCCATTGATCATTCTGCAGCAGTTGTGGAAACAAACCGGCTGGGGCACGATCATCTACCTCGCCGCGCTGGCGGGCGTCGACCCCAACCTCTACGAGGCCGCCCGCATGGACGGCGCGGGACGCTTCCGCCAGCTCTGGCACGTCACCCTGCCCGCGATCCGCCCGACGGTCGTCGTGATGGCGATCCTCGCCTCGGGCAACCTGCTCGACTCCGGTTTCGAGCAGATCTGGCTCATGACCACCTCGCTGAACCGCTCGGTGGCCGACGTGTTCGACACCTACGTCTACTACGCCGGCATCACCCAGGGCGCCATCAGCTACTCCACCGCCGTCGGCCTGTTCAAGGGCGTGGCGGGCGTCATCCTGATCTTCGGCTCGAACTGGCTGGCCAAGCGCCTCGGCCAGCGTGGACTGTTCTGAGGAGCCCCGGCATGCCGACCATGACCGAGACCAAGGCCACGCAGCCGGTCGACAACAACAGCTCGCTCTCCGGCCGCGTGTTCGACACGCTCAACGTCGTCGTGCTCGTCGGGCTGGCGTTGATCACGGTGCTGCCGCTGCTTTATGTGCTGGCCGGATCGTTCGCGGGCGAGGCGGAGATCTCCTCGCGCCCGTTCTTCCTGTGGCCGGAGAAGTTCGTCACCGAGTCGTACGCGTACATCTTCGCCACCGACACGTTCGTCCGCGCCCTGCTCACGACCGTCGTCGTGACGGCGGTCGGCACGGTGGTCCAGCTGTTGCTGACGTTCACCATGGCCTACCCGCTGGCCAAACGCTATCTCCCGGGCAGGGCGCTGGTACTGAACCTGGTCATCTTCACGATGGTCTTCTCGGGCGGCATGATCCCCACCTATCTGGTGGTGCGTGACCTGGGGCTGCTCGACAGCTATTGGGCGCTGATCCTGCCGCTGGCGATCAACCCGTTCTACCTGATCATCGTCAAGAGCTTCTTCCAGGAGCTGCCGCAGGCCCTGGAGGAGGCGGCGCGCATCGACGGCTGCAACGAGATGGGCGTGTTCTTCAAGATCGTCCTGCCGTTGTCCAAGCCGGTCATCGCCACGTTCTCGCTGTTCTACGCGGTGGCCATCTGGAACGACTACATGTCGCCGCTGCTGTACATAAGCGACCCGGACAAGTGGACGCTGCAGGTCCTCGTGCGGCAGCTGACCAGCACCGACGCCGCCACCGCCCTGTCCCAGATGGACCGGACCTGGGTGCCGCCCGAGCAGGGCCTCAAGTTCGCCGTCGTCGTCATCGCGACCCTGCCGATCCTGTTCTTCTACCCGTTCCTGCAGAAACACTTCGCCAAGGGCGTGCTGATCGGATCGGTCAAGGAATGAGGCCGGGCCCCACCCCGACTGAAGGAGAGCACATGACCGAGCTTCGCTGGCTGGACCGTCCGGGTGAGGAAGGAACGACCTGGGGGGTCCCGTGGCCGCGCGGCGCGGTGGCGCGGGACGCGCCGTTCGCCCTGGCCGACGACGCGGGCCGCGAGGTGCCCGTGCAGAGCTGGGTGACCGCCACCTGGCCCGACGGCTCGGTCAAGTGGTCGGCCCACGCCATCGGCGCGCAGCGGGACGTCGCGCGGGCGTACCGGCTGGAACCGGGTCGCGAGCCCGCCGCGCCCGCCACGGCCGTGACCGTGGCACGCGAGCGCGGTGGGCTGGTCGTGAGCACGGGCGTGGTCACCTGGGAGCTCGGCGGCGGGACGGTCGCCCGGTCGATCTCGCGCGGGAACCGCGAGATCGCGAGGAACGTCCGCCTGGTCAGCCTCCGGCAGGAGGAGCCCACCCCCGACGAGGGCGGCGCCGTGGCCCGCGAGCAGGGCGAGGGCGTCGTCGAGAGCGTCACCGTCGAGCAGGACGGCCCGCTGCGCGCCGTCGTGCGGCTGGAGGGCCGGCACGGTGACTGGCTGCCGTTCACCGTGCGCCTGTACTTCCACGCCGGCGCCGAACAGGTGCGGATCATGCACACGTTCGTCTGGGACGGTGACCCGGAGCGCGACTTCCTGGCCGGGCTCGGCCTGCGCGCCGACGTGGTCATGCGCGATCAGCTCCACGACCGGCACGTACGGCTGGCCGGGGCGGAGGGTTTCCTCACCGAGGCGGTACGCGGTCTGACCGGCCTGCGCCGCGACCCGGGCGAGCACGTACGCCGGGCGCAGGTCGAGGGCAGGCCGGCCGGGGAGATCGCCCCCGAGGTGGCGAGCCGGCTGCACCTCATCCCCGCCTGGAACGACTACACGCTCGACCAGGGCTCGGCCGACGGCTTCACGTTGCGCAAACGCACCGCGGACGGCCACGCATGGGTGACGATCCCCTCGGGGACGCGCTCGGGCGGCTACGGCTACGTCGGTGGCGTCAGTGGGGGCCTCGGCTTCGGGCTGCGCGACTTCTGGCGCCTGCACCCCACCCGCCTCGACGTCAGGAACGCCGCCACCGGCATGGCCACGGCGACCGTCTGGTTGTGGTCGCCGTCCGCGCCGGCCATGGACCTGCGCTTCTACCACGACGGCATGGGCCAGGACACGTTCGCCGAGCAGCTCGAAGGGCTGGAGATCACGTATGAGGACTACGAGCCGGGCTTCGGCGACGCCCACGGCGTGGCGCGTACGCACGAGCTGACCCTGCGCGCCTGCGACGCCACGCCCTCCGCCGCGGACCTGGCCGCGCACGCCGCCGCGCTGGACCGGCCGGGACTGCTGGCCGTGGCGCCCGAGCGGGCGCGCGAGGCAGGCGTGTTCGGGGTCTGGGGGCTGCCCGACCGCTCCACGCCGGCGCGCGCCCTGATCGAGGACCGCCTGGACTTCCTGTTCGACCTGTACGTGATGGAGCGCGAGCAGCGCAGGTGGTACGGGTTCTGGGACTACGGCGACGTCATGCACACCTACGACCCCGACCGGCACACCTGGCGTTACGACGTGGGCGGCTACGCGTGGGACAACTCGGAGCTGTCGCCCGACCTGTGGTTGTGGCTGCAGTATCTGCGTACGGGACGCGCCGACGTCTTCCGGTTCGCCGAGGCCATGACCCGGCACACGGGCGAGGTCGACGTCTACCATCTCGGCAGGTGGAAGGGCCTGGGCAGCCGGCACAACGTGCAGCACTGGGGCTGCAGCTGCAAACAGCTGCGCATCTCCAACGCCGCCTATCGCCGCTTCTACTACTACCTGACGGCCGACGAGCGCACCGGCGACCTCATGGACGAGCTGAGCACGCCGGAGGAGACGTTCCTGGCGATCGACCCGACGCGCAAGGTACGCGAGGACGTCTACACACCCGATCCGGCGGCGCTGTCGGTCGGCCTGGGCACGGACTGGGGCTCGCTGGCGGCGGCGTGGCTGGCCCGGTGGGAGCGGCACGGCGACGAGCGGGCCAGGGACCGGCTGCTGGGCACGATGGCCGACATCGGCGCGATGCCGCGCCGGTTCCTGTCCGGCGAGGGCCGGCTGAACCTCGGGACGGGCCGCTTCGACACCTCGCGGGACCAGATCTCCGTCTCCCACCTGTCGTCGCTGTTCGGGCTGCCGGAGATCTGCGCGGAGCTCATCGCGCTCGACCTCGGCGTCCCGGGTTTCGAGGAGGCGTGGCTGGAGTACTGCCGCCTCTATCTCGCCACCCCCGGGCAGCAGGAGGCGGAGGTGGGCCGGCCGCTGCGCGGGATCTCGCTGATCCAGGCGCACAGCAGGCTCACCGCGTACGCCGCGGCCCGCACCGGCGACGACGAGCTGGCCGCGTGGGCGTGGCGCAAGTTCCGGCTCGGCGAGGGGGACCAGCTCAACCGCAATCCGCTGCAGCACGAGGAGAAGTGGGAGCTGACGACGGTCGACGGCCCTGAGGTGCCCTCGCCGGTGCGTGAGGCGCCGTTCGTGTCCACCAACAGCGCGGCGCAGTACGGCCTGGCCGCGATCTGCAACCTGGCCCTGATCGGGGAGCACCTGGCGGACGGTTAACCAGGGGTGGGGCCCCTGCGGGGGCTCTACACTGATCGGTATGCATACTCCCGATTGATCGGCGTCGCACGCCCCAACCCTCGTTTCCTAGCTCGGGAGTGTTCCGCCACCATGATCATCGCCAGCGATATCGAGCTGCGCGCGGGCGCGCGCCTGCTCATCGAGAAAGCCACGTTCCGGGTCAATCCCGGCGACAAGATCGGGCTCGTCGGCCGCAACGGCGCGGGCAAGACGACCCTGACCAGGGTGCTGGCGGGCGAGGGGTTGCCCGCGTCCGGCACCGTCACCAGGTCCGGCAGTGTCGGCTACCTGCCGCAGGACCCGCGCACCGGCGACCTGCAGGTGCTGGCCCGCGACCGCATCCTGTCGGCGCGCGGGCTCGACCAGGTGCTGCGCGAGCTGCGTGCGGCCGAGCTCGGCATGTCCTCCGCCGACGACCGCACGCGCGAGCGGGCGGTGAAGCGGTACGGCCGCCTCGAGGACCAGATGCACGTGCTCGGCGGCTACGCGGCCGAGTCGGAGGCCGCCTCCATCGCCTCCAGCCTCGGCCTGCCGGACAGGGTGCTCACGCAGCCGTTGCAAACGCTTTCCGGGGGTCAGCGCAGGCGCGTCGAATTGGCGAGAATTCTTTTCAGCGGAGCGGAAACTCTCCTTCTCGACGAGCCAACAAACCACCTAGATGCGGACTCAATCGGGTGGCTTCGGGATTTTTTGCGATCCCATCAAGGCGGCTTGGTGATCATCAGCCACGACGTAGGCCTTCTTGAAGCGACGGTCAACAAGGTCCTGCACCTCGACGCCAACCGCTCGGTGATCGACCACTACAACGTGGGCTGGAAGGCCTACCTCGCCCAGCGCGAGACCGACGAAAAGCGCAGGAAGCGCGAGCGCGCCAACGCCGAGAAGCAGGCGGGCGCGCTGCTGGCGCAGGCCGACAAGATGCGCGCCAAGGCCACCAAGGCCAAGGCCGCCCAGGACATGATGCGGCGCGCGCACCGGTTGCTCGCCGGCACGGAGGAGGAGCGCCAGAGCGACAAGGTGGCCAAGCTCCGGTTCCCCGAGCCGCAGCCGTGCGGGCGCACCCCGCTCATGGCCGAGGGCCTGTCGAAGTCGTACGGCTCGCTCGAGGTCTTCACCGACGTCAACGTGGCCATCGACCGCGGTCACCGCGTCGTCATCCTCGGCCTCAACGGCGCGGGCAAGACCACGCTGCTGCGCCTGCTCGGCGGCGTGGAAAAGCCCGACACCGGTGAGATCAGGCCCGGTCACGGCCTCAAGATCGGTTATTACGCCCAGGAGCACGAGACCCTCGACAACGACCGCACGCTCCTGGAGAACATGCGCTCGGCCGGTGGCCAGTTCACCGACACCGAGTTGCGCAAGGTGCTCGGCTCGTTCCTGTTCTCCGGAGACGACGCCGACAAGCCTGCCGGGGTGCTCTCCGGCGGCGAGAAGACCCGGCTCGCGCTGGCCATCCTGGTGCTTTCGAGCGCCAATGTCCTGCTTCTCGACGAGCCCACGAACAACCTCGACCCGGTCAGCCGCGAGCAGGTTCTCAACGCTCTAAGGTCGTATTCAGGGGCAATCGTCCTAGTCACGCATGACGAGGGTGCCGTTGACGCCCTGTCACCGGATAGGGTGATCTTGCTACCTGACGGAACTGAAGACGCATGGAGCGACGAATTTTCCGATCTTGTGGCACTTGCCTGATCTTAATTTGAGTGGGTACGGATCTTTTCCCGTGGAGTAGGTAGCCGATCCCGCTGAAATGACTGATCATGGCGGAGTAACGCTGCGGAAGTCCGGCACTACAGGAGGTACTCGTGGCCGAGACACTGAAGAAGGGCACCCGGGTCACCGGGGCCGACCGGGAAAAACTGGCCGGCGATCTCAAGAAGCGCTATGCCCAGGGCGAGAGCATCCGCGCCCTGGCCGCTTCCACCGGCCGGTCCTACGGGTTCATCCACCGCATCCTTAGCGAGTCCGGCGTGACTCTGCGCGGGCGCGGCGGGGCGACCCGGGGCAAGTCCAAGCGCTGACGGCCGCCTCGGAACGTGCGACCGCAGCCGCTCGTCCCTTGACAGCCGACGTCGCGCCCGGGCCAGAACGACATTCTGTAGGCTCGGGCGCGACGGTCAGCACTCTGCAGCGCACCCCGTGCGCGGCCGGGACACGAGGAGCGGGCGATGGCGGAAGCGCAGGCGCAACAGCGCGGGGGGTATGCGGAGGACGTCTCAGCCGGGCAGCCGGCGCAAGACGGGCTCCGATTCGAGGTGGACGGTGAGATAGCGACGATCACGCTGGACCGGCCGGAAAAGCGCAACGCCATGACGTTCGCGACATGGTCGGCACTGGCTGGCATCGGCGAGAACCTGCCCGAGCAGGTGCGCGTCGTCGTCGTGAAAGGTGAGGGACCGTCCTTCTCGGCAGGAATCGACCTGCGAATGTTCACACCGGAGGGGGTGCCCGGACAGGGCTCTTTCAGCTCGGCGGCCGCTGCTGACGCCGCCACCTTCGAGCAGCGCCTGCAGCAGGCTCAGGCGGGATACCTGTGGCTGCGCCGCCCGGAGATCGTCTCCATCGCCGCCGTGCGGGGGCACGCGATCGGCGCTGGGTTTCAGTTGGCGCTCGCCTGCGACCTGCGGATCGTCGCCGACGACGTCGCGTTCTGCATGAAGGAGGCCGCGCTGGGCCTCGTGCCCGACCTGACCGGCACCAAGCCCCTGGTCGAGCTGGTCGGCCTGGCCAAGGCGAAGGACCTGTGCCTGACGGCCAGGGTGGTGCACGCGGACGAGGCCGTGCGGATCGGCCTCGCGGAAATGGTGGTCGCGGGCAGCGACCTCGACCAGGCGGTAGAAGACAAGATCGCGCAGCTGCTCGCCGTCAACCGTGACGCGGCCGCCGCGACCAAGCGGCTTCTCCAGAGGGCGCAGGGCCGTTCCCTGGAGGAGCAGTGCGCGGCCGAGGGAGCCGAGCAGGCCGCCCGGCTCAAGGCCCTGTTCGGCTGATCAGGGGCCGCGTGGGCAGGGGGTTCTCGCGGACGGACCAGGGCTCTCGATTTCGCGGTGAGCTGAGTCGGGAATCCTCGTGCGCCATGGTGGCGCTGAGTCCGGGGGAGGACCCCGAATGGCGATGATGGGCGGGGGCTTCGGCCCCGGTGTGATGGCGTCCCTGCGGCGCGACGAATCGGTGACCAGGCAGCGGCTGCGGCCCGGCGTCGTGCGGCGCATCGCGCGCTACGCCAGGCCGTACACCCGGCAGATCGTGGCGTTCCTCGGGCTCGTCGTGCTGGGCGCGGTGATCGTGATCGCCAACCCGCTGCTGATGAAGGCGATCATCGACGACGGCATCCTGCCCAAGCGGCCGGACATCGTGGTCGGGCTGGCCGTGGCCATCGCCGTGCTGGCCCTGGTCGACGCCGGGCTGACGCTGGTGCAGCGGTGGTTCTCCGCGCGCGTCGGCGAGGGCCTGATCTTCGACCTGCGCACGGAGGTGTTCGGCCACGTGCAGCGCATGCCGGTGGCGTTCTTCATGCGGGCGCAGACCGGCGCGCTGGTCAGCAGGCTCAACACCGACGTGATCGGCGCCCAGCGGGCGCTGACGAGCACGCTGTCGTCCGTGGTCTCCAACGTCGTCAGCCTGGTCCTGGTGCTTGGCGCCATGCTCGCCCTGTCGTGGCAGGTCACCCTGGTCGCGCTGGTGCTGCTGCCGATCTTCATCGTCCCCGCCAAGTTCGTGGGCCGCCGCATGTCGGCGCTGACCCGGGAGCAGATGCAGCTCGACGCCGAGATGAGCTCGGTGACCACCGAGCGGTTCAACGTGGCGGGCGCGACGGTCGCCAAGCTCTACGGCCGGCCGGAGGACGACGCCGAGGTGTTCGGCAGCCGCGCCGCCAGGGTCCGCGACGTGGGCGTGACCGTCGGCATGTACGGCACCGTGTTCAGGGTGGCGCTCGGGCTCGTGGCCGCGCTGGCCACCGCCCTCGTCTACGGCATCGGCGGCGTGCTGTCCGTCTCGGATGTCTTCGAGCTGGGCACGCTGGTGGCCCTGGCGGCCCTGCTGATGCGCCTGTACGGCCCCCTGACGTCGCTGTCCAACGTGCACGTGGACGTGATGACGGCCCTGGTGAGCTTCGACCGGGTCTTCGAGGTCCTCGACCTCGAACCCATGGTGGCGCAGCGCCCCGGCGCCGTGCCGGTGCCCGAGGGGCCGGTGACGATCGAGTTCGACGACGTGCGCTTCCGCTACCCCTCCGCCGAGGAGGTCTCCCTCGCCTCGCTGGAGTCGGCCGCCCGGCAGGACACCGGGCCGTCCCAGCCGGTGCTGAAGGGGGTCTCGTTCCGGGCCGGGCCCGGGCAGCTGATCGCCCTCGTCGGCCACTCGGGCGCCGGGAAGACGACCATGACCTCGCTGGTCTCCCGCCTCTACGACGTCGACGAGGGCGCGGTCAGGATCAACGGGCTCGACGTGCGCGACGCCACCCTCGACTCCCTGCGCGACACCGTGGGGGTGGTCATGCAGGACGCTCATCTCTTCCATGACACGATCGCGGCCAACCTCCGCTATGCCAGGCCGGAGGCCGGGGACGAGGAGATCTGGGAGGCTCTCAGGGCCGCGCAGATAGGTGACCTCGTGGAGGGCCTGCCCGACGGGCTGGAGACCGTGGTGGGCGATCGCGGCTACCGGCTGTCCGGCGGCGAGAAGCAGCGCCTCGCGCTGGCCAGGCTGCTGCTCAAGGCACCGCGCGTGGTGGTGCTCGACGAGGCCACCGCCCACCTCGACTCCGAGTCGGAGGCGGCGGTGCAGGTGGCGCTGAAGACCGCGCTGGAGGGCCGCACGTCGCTGGTCATCGCGCACCGGCTGTCGACGATCAGGGAGGCCGACGAGATCCTGGTCGTCCACGACGGCCGCATCGCCGAACGCGGCAGGCACGACGAGCTGCTGGCGCGCGACGGGCTCTACGCCGAGCTCTACCGCACCCAGTTCACTTCTTCCTCAGGTAGCCCAGCCGCTTGAGCTCCTCGCGGGCGACCTTCTCCACCAGCTTCACGTCGTCGCGGGTGAGCCGGGACCTCCAGGCGCCCGGCATGGGGACGGCGGGGTCGTACAGGACGACCTTGGACACCCGCGTCTGCAGGAACTCCGTGAGCGTGGCCACCGACTGCGGCGGTCTGAGCACCAGGTCCTCGTAGCGCAGCGTCAGGAGCCGCTCCTCGGGCAGGGTCCTGCGCAGTTCGGCGCTGACCCGCACGGCGCTGCGCCAGCGCAGCGCGCTCTTGCCCGAGTCGGGCATCTCGCGCCAGCGGTCGAGGTGCTCGTCCTTGCTGATGCCGAAGAACGCGTTGGGGAACTCGGTCTGGCCCGTCACCATCGCCGGCTTGAACCAGGTCAGGCACGCCGGGTCGGCCAGCATGCCGGCCACGACGTCCCTGCCGTCGCGGATGAGCTGCACGAACCGGGCGTCAGGGAACGCCTGGAGCAGCACGGGCACGCTGTAGAGCAGGTCGGGGCTGCCGTCGCCGAACCGGGTGACGTCGCCGGCGTTCACGCAGGGGCCCGCGCCGGTGACGCCGCCCGCGTCCCTGCACGGCTCGGCGCACTGGCCGCACGATCGGGGCAGCACCTGCCACGACTCGGCGAGGGCGTCGCGCATGACGCGCACGGCGCCGGACGTGGCGGCGAGCGACGGCTTGCGGGCGAAGGCGTACACCACGTGCGCCAGGCTCGCGCGGCCCATCGTCACGTGGAAGCCAGGGGATCGTTTCAGGGCGCGGGCGAGCAGATCCGTGCCGGAATGCGGGGCTCCGAGCAGGAAGACCGGCCGGCGGACCTTGATGCCGTTGACCACGAGGATGTGGGGCGGAAGTCGCATACGACAGGTAAGTGTGGCACCGTTTGGCACGTGAACGAGCCAGCGCCGCATCGGTGCTCACCGAAGCAGGCATGTAAGGAGTTGATCAATGCAGACTGGTGACACCGTCGCGATCGTCTCGCCGTCGGGCCCGCCCAACGCCGTGATGCTGAGGCGCGGCGTCGAGCGTCTGGAGGGGCTCGGGCTGAAGGTGGTGATCGGCGCGCACGCGCTCGACCGCCAGGGGCTCGACTACCTCGCGGGCAGCGACGCGGCCAGGGCCGCCGACCTGCAGGCGGCCTGGTGCGACCCGGCCGTCTCCGCGGTGTTCTGCTGCCGGGGCGGCTACGGCGCCGCGCGGCTGCTCGACCGCCTCGACTGGAACGCCATGCGCGCGGCGGGCCGCAAGGTCCTGGTCGGGTCGAGCGACATCACGGCGCTGCACAACGCGTTCGCCATCGAGCTGGGCGTGCCCACGCTGCACGGGCCGATGCCCGCCTCCAAGATCATGGCCGACGAGAAGCCGCCGGAGCCGCGGAGCTGGGAGAGCCTGCAGTCGGCGCTGTTCGGCCCCACAGGCGTCGTGCACGGCGACCGGGTGCTGGTGCCGGGGCGGGCCGAGGGCGTGCTGTCCGGCGGTAACCTGTCGCTGCTCGCCTCCATGTGCGGCACCCGGTGGCAGCCGTCGTTCCGGGGCCGGATCGCCTTCCTGGAGGACGTGACGGAGGAGCCCTACCGGATCGACCGCATGCTGACGCAGTTGCTGCAGGCGGGGGTGTTCGACGGGGTGCGGGGCATCGCGCTCGGCTCGTGGGTCGACTGCGGCGATCCCTACCCCGTGCTGCTCGACCGTCTGGGGCCGCTCGGGGTGCCGGTGGTGGCGGGGTTGCCGGTGGGACACGGGTCGCCACAGATGAGCGTGTGGCTGGGAGCGCTTGGTGTTATCGATACCGAATCGTGCTCCCTGGCTGGTCGGATCGGCGATGGGGAGCAGGCAAGGTAGGAGGGACGAAACCGACAGAAGGGACACGGCGCGTGAATTTGTTCGGGCGTGACCGCGAGCCCTCACGCCGGCCGGTCGAGGACGTCGACCTCGACTCCTTGCTCGCGCTCGTCGCGGAGTCGCTCGGCTACTCCTTCGAGTTCGCGCGCGACGGAGGCTCCGTGAGGCTGACGAGCGTCACCGGCTCCGGCTCCGGCACCGGCGCGGGCGCGGGCGAGCCGCTCGTCGTCCGGCTCACCGGGTTGCGGCGCGAGGCCGCGCGCAGAGCCAGGGAAGACTGGCCGATGCTGGTCTCCGAGCACCTCGCCCACGCCGTCGCCACCGTCGGCGACCGGCTCGACGTGTGCGACCTGGAGCAGGCCAAGCCGCTCATGCGCACCCGGGTCGAGTCCGTCGACGAGGTGAGCGACCTGACCCGCGTGGTGGGCCGCCACCTCAACGCCGACCTCGTGGAGCTGCTCACCGTCGGCACACGGGCCGTGCGCCCCGAGGAGGCGGGCTGCTGGCCCGTCCCGCCGGCGCGGGCCCTCGACCTCGCCGTGGCCAACGTACGCCGCGACGAGCGGCTGCTGGTCGAGCGGATCGAGTTGTCGGGCACCCCGGTGACCCGCCTGACCGCGGCCACCCCCGCGGCCGCCACGCATCTGCGCTGGCTCGGCTCCTACCTGCCCGTGCCCGCCGACGGGGCGCTCGTGGTGCTGCCCGACCCCTACACCCTGCTCCTCCATCCGGTCGACGGGATCGGCGTCGTGCGGGCCATCGAGCGGCTGCGGGTGCACGCGGCCCAGACCGACGGGCTCAGCTCACAGGTCTACTGGTGGCACCGGGGAGCGCTGACGCTCATCAAGGCCGACATCGTGCTGCAGAGCGGCCACGCCCGGCTCGTCGTGGCGCCGCCGCCGGAGTTCGCCGAGGTCCTGGCCCGGCTGGCCGTCTGACCCCCTCCCCCGAGGACCGCTCAAAAGCCGAACGCCGCCGTCACCCGATCGGCCAGGTCGTCCTCGGTCATCGTGCCGCCGACCTCGATCACGGTCAGCCCGAGCCCGCGTGCCTCCCCGGCGAGGCGTTCGGTGAACAACCTGTCGCGTTCGAGCAGGTTGCGCAGCGCCCTGTCCGGATCGCCGCTCCTCCCGGCGATCTGCCAGAGCGAGCCCCGGCTGCGGAACGCGTCCAGGCGGAACCCGGGCGACGGAACCAGCCAGACGCCGTGCCGCGCCGTGGCCAGCAGGGGCTCGACCAGGGACGGCAGCAGTCGGAAGCCCTCGGCGAGCACGGGACGCTCCTGGGGGAGCCGCAGCAGGTCCTCGACGATCAGGCCGAAGCCCTCACCCCTGAACCAGTGGAACGTCTCCAGCATGGTCTCGGCCGAGCGGTTCACCCACCGCTCGTCCATGTCCATGGCCATGAACGCGTGCAGATGGGGGCACTCGCCCGGCGTGCTGCGCGCCGCGTGGTCGTGCATCACGCCGTCGGTGTCGTACAGGCGGAAACCGTGCCGGTCCGCGATGCGGCGGGCGACGGTCGACTTGCCGGCGCCGCTCCCACCGCCGATCCAGCGGACGTGACGGAGCCGCTCGCGCAGCGCCGTCACCTCGCCGGGCCTTCCCGTCGTCATGCTGCTACGACCGGTCCACGTAGTCGCGCAGGTGGAGCGCGGTCAGTGAGGAACCGGTGGCGACCAGCTCACCGGGGGTGCCGGAGAACACGACCCGGCCGCCGTCGTGTCCGGCTCCCGGCCCCAGGTCGATGATCCAGTCGGCGTGGGCCATGACGGCCTGGTGGTGCTCGATCACGATGACCGTGTTGCCGTCGTCCACCAGCCGGTCGAGCAGGGCCAGGAGCTGGTCCACGTCCGCCAGGTGCAGCCCCGTCGTGGGCTCGTCCAGCACGTACGTGGTGCCGTTCTTCGCCATGTTGATGGCCAGCTTGAGCCGCTGCCGCTCGCCGCCCGACAGCGTGGTCAGCGGCTGGCCGAGCCCGACGTAGCCGAGGCCGACCGAGGTCAGCCGGTCGAGGATCGTGCGGGCCTGGCCGGTGGTGAAGAAGTCGCGGGCCTCGGCCACCGGCATGGCGAGCACCTCGCTGATGTTCTTGCCCCGCAACGTGTACGTCAGCACCTCGGGCGTGAACCGTTTGCCCTCGCACTCCTCGCACACCGACGCCACCTCGGCCATCACCGCCAGGTCGGTGTAGATGAGCCCGATGCCCTTGCACTTCGGGCAGGCGCCCGCCGAGTTGGCGCTGAACAGGCCCGGTTTGACGCCGTTCGCCTTGGCGAACGCCGCCCGGATCGGGTCGAGCACCCCGGTGTACGTCGCGGGGTTGCTCCTGCGCGAGCCGCGGATCGGCGACTGGTCGGCCACCACCACGCCGTCGCGGCCCGCGACGTAGCCGTGGATCAGCGAGCTCTTGCCCGACCCGGCCACGCCGGTGACCACGGTCAGCACGCCCAGCGGGACGTCCACGCTCACGTCGCGCAAGTTGTGCAGGGTGGCGTTCCTGATCGCCAGGTGCCCGGACGGCTCGCGGACCTTCTCGCGCAGGCGCACCCGGTGGTCGAGGTAGCGGCCGGTCAGCGTGCCGGAGGTGCGCAGCCCGCCGAGGTCGCCGGCGTAGCAGAGCTGCCCGCCGGCCGCGCCGGCGCCTGGGCCGAGGTCGACGACGTGGTCGGCGATGGCGATGGTCTCCGGCTTGTGCTCGACGACCAGCACCGTGTTGCCCTTGTCACGCAGCTGGAGCAGCAGGGTGTTCATGCGCTGGATGTCGTGCGGGTGCAGGCCGGCCGTCGGCTCGTCGAAGACGTAGGTGACGTCGGTCAGGCTGGAGTTGAGGTGGCGCACCATCTTGACGCGCTGCGCCTCTCCGCCCGACAGCGTGGACGACTCGCGGTCGAGGCTGAGATAGCCGAGGCCGATCCCGACCAGAGAGTCGAGCGTGGAGAGCAGGCCGTCCAGCACCGGGCCGACGGCCTCGTGTGCGATGCCGCGGACGAAGGTGGCCAGGTCGTCGATCTGCATGGCCGAGCAGTCGGCGATGCTCCTGCCGTCGACCAGGCTGGAGCGGGCGGCCTCGTTCAGCCGGGTGCCCGCGCAGGAGGGACAGCGGATCAGCCTGACCGCCCGGTCGGCGAACGCCCGCGCCGACGGCTGCATCGACTCGCGGTCCTTGGCGAGGTAGGCGCGCCTGATCCGGGGGACGAGGCCCTCGTACGTGAAGTTGCTGGAGCCGTACTTGAGCTTGGTGGGCGGCTTGTGGAGGAGGTCCTCCCACTGCTCGGGGGTGAAGTCCTTCAGCCTGACGGCGGGGTCGAACAGGCCCGAGCCGGCCACGACCTGCCAAGGCCAGCTGTCGACCGCGTACCCGGGGACCTTGATGGCGCCGTCGTTCAGCGACAGCTCCCGGTCGACCAGCTCGTCCACGTCGATGTCGGAGGCCTTGCCCAGCCCCTCGCACCCGGGGCACATGCCCTCGGCCGTGTTGAAGCTGAAAGCGCCGGCCGGGCCGGCGGGCGGCTCGCCGAGGCGGCTGAAGACGATGCGCAGCATGGTGTGCGCGTCGGTGGCCGTGCCTACGGTGGAGCGGGCGTTGGCGCCCATGCGCTCCTGGTCGACGATGATCGCCGCGCTCAGGTTGTGCAGCGCGTCGACGTCGGGGCGGGCCAGGCTCGGCATGAAGGCCTGGATGAACGCGGTGTAGGTCTCGTCGATCAGCCGGCGGGACTCCGCGGCGATCGTGTCGAAGACGAGCGAGGACTTGCCGGAGCCGGACACTCCGGTGAAGACGGTGAGACGCCGCTTGGGGATGTCGAGGGAGACGCCCTTGAGGTTGTTCTCCCTGGCGCCGCGGACCTGGATGCGGTCGTGGCTGTCAGCGGCGGTGTGGTCGTGGTGCTGGACGGCGCTTGCCTGCTGGCTGGAGAGCACGGAACCCTTCCGTCGTCGGCCGACTGTTTATGATGTAAGGGGATAGCTGGGACAGCTTACAACGGCGGCCGGCCGTTCGCGCCCGCCCGGAGGCGGGCGCCGGGTTCAGGCGGACAGCGGGTTGGCGTGACGGTGGTGCAGCCCGATGACCGGGATCTCGTGCAGGCTGCCCGAGTACAGGAACTGCGTCATGCCGATGAGCAGCCGCCGCACGTCCTCCTGCGGGCGCACCACCAGGCGCAGGAACCGGCTGGTCGTGCCGAGCTTGTTGCCGCACTCCCTGACGTACACGCCGTGCTCGGTGAGAAGGTGGTCGCGCAGCGGCACCCCGTCGTGGCCCGGCGGCAGCTTCACCAGCAGGAAGTTGCCCTGCGACGCGAACACCGACAGCCCCGGCATGGTGCTGAGCTGCTGGAACATCGCCCGCCTGTCGTTGCCGAGCCGCTTGAGGCTCTCCTGGTATTCCGGCCAGAACTGCCGCATCATGAACACCACGACCTCGGCGAACGAGTTGAGGTTCCACTTGGGCAGCGCGTCGCGCACCCGCCCGGCCAGCGCCGGGTTGGCGACCATGTAGCCGAAGCGGATGCCGTGCAGGCCGAAGCTCTTGCCCAGGCTGCGTAGCACGATCACGTTCGGCCGGACCGCGGCCTCGGCGGACATGCCAGGGTACGGCTCGGCGTCCACGAACTCGCCGAACGACTCGTCCACGATCACCAGGTCGAGGTCGATCAGCTCGTCCAGGAGCCGCAGGACCTCGTGCTTGGGCAGGTAGCCGCCGTCAGGGTTGTTGGGATTGCAGATCACCGCCACCCGCGAGCCGCGCGTACGGATGAACGAGACGTAGTCGTTCACGTCGAGCGTGAAGTTGCGGCTCTCCAGCAGCGGATACATGTCCACCCGCTTGCCCGTCTCCAGCGGCTGGTCCGTCCAGCGGCCGAACGTCGGGATCGGCACCGCCAGGCTCTCGCGCACCAGGAGGTGGTCGATCCAGGTGATCAGCTCGGTCGAGCCGTTGCCCATGGCGACCGTCTTGGGGTGCAGGCCGAGGGTGGAGCAGAGCTCCTCGGCGATGGTGTTCGCGTCGCTCGGATAGAACTTGAGGATCGTCTCCAGGTTCCTCCCGAGATGCTCGAAGATCTCGGGCGTCGGGAAATAGGGATTGCACGGGATGCAGAAGTCCACCGGTGCGCGCTCTCCGGCCGAGCCGCGCATGAGGGAGAAGTACGACGGGCTGTGCGCCTGTGCCCGCAAGAGGCTGAGCTCCACGACACCTCCATGGAACACGTGTCCGATGTGTGGAGGTACGCGCCGATCGTGGGGTCGGTTCACCCGCCGGCGCCCGGCGGGCGACGCACCACGCGGTGTCGGGCACCATGGATCGTGTGACGACGACCACGAAGCTCGCGGAGCTGACCGGACTGGTCGCTCAGGGCGGGGTGGCGGTGCTCAGCGGCGCCGGCCTGTCCACCGAGTCGGGCATCCCCGACTACCGGGGGCCGACGGGCCGCTCGCGCCGCGCCGAGCCGATGACGTACCAGAAGTTCGTCGGCAGCGCGGAGGCGCGGCGGCGTTACTGGGCGCGCAGTCACGTCGGCTGGCGGCAGATCGGCGACGCGCGGCCCAACGCCGGGCACCTGGCCGTGGCCGAGCTGGAGCGGCGCGGCCTGCTGTCCGGCATCGTCACCCAGAACGTCGACGGGCTGCACCAGGCGGCGGGCGCGAGGCGGGTGATCGAGCTGCACGGCGGGCTCGACCGGGTCGTCTGCCTGTCATGCCGGGAGCGCACTTCCCGCGCCGAGCTGGAACGCCGGCTGCGCGAGGCCAACGCCGGGTGGGCGGCTTCCGGTGCGATCAACCCCGACGGCGACGCCGTGCTCACCGACGCGCAGGTGTCGGGCTTCCGGGTGGTCGACTGCACGGGGTGCGGCGGGTTGCTCAAGCCCGACGTGATCTTCTTCGGCGAGAACGTGCCACGGACCCGCGTCGACGAATGTTTCGGTCTGGTGGCGGGGGCGCGGGCGCTGCTCGTGCTCGGCTCCTCGCTCAAGGTCAGGTCGGGGCTGCGGTTCGTCACCAGGGCCGCCGAGCTCGGCATCCCGATCGCCATCGTCAACCAGGGTCCGACCGGCGGCGACGCCGACGCCGCCCTCACCGTGGACGCCCCGCTGGGCCTCACGCTGTCCGGTCTCACCGCACAACTCGGGGAGATCACTCGAGCGGGGTAGCGGCGCGGAGGCGGCTCGGCGAGCACACGCACGCGGGCGGCGCAATGGAGCGCATGGCTCCTCGTTCCTGTGAGGACCCACTTCCTCGAACGCGGCCGTGCGGGCGAGATGGAGGAGCACCGCCATCCTCGGGGGCACCGGCCCTTCACGTGGTCCGAGGCCGGGGCGGCTGCCACCGGACGGGGAAGCCGCCGAGCTGCGCCCCCGGCGCCCTGCCCGACGCCGCTGTTCGCTTCTGACGTGCCGGTGCTCCGGGACACGCCGGCCGCCGGCCTGCGACTTCCCGTGATCAACTGAGCGAGCCGGCCCCGATGATCAGGTCCGGCCGCTATGGCTTGCGGGCCACCGCTCCGACGAAGGCGTGGTACGTGATGCCGAGCTCGGCCTGGTCGCCGGGGTCCGGCCGCCATTCGGGCAGGGGCACGAGGCCGGGCTCCAGCACCTCGAGCCCGTCGAAATAGGTGAGGATCTCCTCGCGGGTACGCCACCGCCCGGCGCCCAGGTGCTCGTTGAAGAGCTTCTCCGCCTGGTACGCCTGCCTGGACACCTCCGGGTGCGCCTGGCCGGGGTTGCAGAAGTGGGAGACGGCCAGGTGACTGCCGGGCGGGAGGCGGGCGAGCATCCTGGCGACGATGCCGGCCGGGTTCGCGGCGTCCGTCAGGTGGTGCAGGATGGCGAGCATCAGCAGCCCCACCGGCTCGCCGAAGTCGATGAGCTTCCTGACCTCGGGGTGGTCGAGGATCACTTCGGGCTCGCGCAGGTCGGCCTCGACGACGGTGGTGGTGTCGTCGACGGCGAGCAGGGCGTGGCCGTGGACGAGGACGATGGGGTCGTTGTCGACGTAGACCACCCGCGTGCCCGGTGCGGACGCCTGGGCGATCTCGTGCACGTTGCCCTGCGTGGGCAGGCCCGAGCCGATGTCGAGGAACTGGCGGATGCCGGCCTCCGCCGCGAGGTGGCGGACGACGCGTTTCAGGAACTCCCTGTTGGCCCGCGCCGCCTGCGGCGCGTCCGGGGCGACTTCGAGCGCGAGCCGGGCCATGACGCGGTCGGCCTCGTAGTTGTCCTTGCCGCCGAGCATGTAGTCGTAGACGCGGGAGACGCTGGGCCTGGTGGTGTCCACGTCCTGCGGCGGGCGCGCCGGCTCGCTCTCGGCCATCGTCGGCTCCTTTGGGGCAACGTCACGAAGACGACTGGCGCGATCATACCGCTGAACTATCGATATTTACGGCTTTTCGCCGATATGGGTAAAGGACAGTCAGGGGCAATGTCAGGACGGGTCAGGCGGACTCGCGAATCACGAGTTCGGTAGGGAGTATCACCGGCTCCAGGTCGCCTGCCCCGTCGATGAGCGCCAGCAGCAGGCGGATGGTCTCCTGGGCCATTTCGGTCAGCGGCTGACGGACCGTGGTCAGCGGCGGATGCGTGGACAGGGCCACCGAGGAGTCGTCGAACCCGCCCACCGCGACGTCGCCCGGCACGCCGCGCCCGGCCGCCCGCAACGCCGCCAGCGCGCCCGCCGCCATCAGGTCGGAGGCCACGAAGACGGCGTCGATGTCGGGCGCGCGCTCCAACAGCTCGGCCATCGCCCGCTCGCCGCTGGCCCGGGTCCAGTCGCCGTGCGCGATCAGCTTCGAGGTGGCCTTGCGCCCCAGCACCTCGGCGAAGCCCTCCAGCCGCTGGATGCCGCCCGGCGTGTCCATCGGGCCGGTGATCATGGCGATGCGCCTGCGGCCCTGGGCGACGAAGTATTCGGTCATCTGGCGGGCCCCGAGCCGTTCGTCGGCGGCGGCGTACGGGATGACGTTCTCGTGGCCGATGACGGCGCCGCACGAGACGGCGGGCGGCCCGGAGCCGAGCGCCTCCACGAGGGGGTCGCCCGCGT
This sequence comes from Nonomuraea sp. K271, assembly GCF_009908215.1. Lineage (NCBI taxonomy): Bacteria > Bacillati > Actinomycetota > Actinomycetes > Streptosporangiales > Streptosporangiaceae > Nonomuraea > Nonomuraea sp. K271. The sequence goes on from NZ_JAAAHR010000030.1 coordinate 47,365, forward strand.
GCGTCGAGACCAGCAGCACGCCGTCGGCGTGGCCGCCGCGCACGTAGCGCACCACCCGCTCCCGCTCGGCCGCGTCGCCCGCCAGCATCATGACCAGCGACAGGTCGCGCTCGGCCAGCATCTTGATGGCGACCCTGATGAGGGTGCTGTAGTTGGGGTCCTCGAACAACTTCTCGTACGGCTCCGAGAGCACCATCACGACCGAGCCGGTGCGCTGGGTGACCAGGCTGCGGGCGGCCCGGTTGACGACGTAGCCGGTCTCGGAGATCGCCCTCTCGATGGCCACGCGCGCCGCCGGGCTCACGTACTTGTCGCCGTTGAGCAGGCGGGACACCGTGCCGCGGGACACGCCCGCGGCGGCGGCGACATCGTGGATCGTGGGGCGTTTCACTTGACGGCTCCGGAGGACAGGTCGGTCTTCCAGTATCGCTGCATCGTGAGGAAGAGCGCGATCAAGGGCACGATCGACAGCAGCGCGCCCGTGAGGATCAGGTTGTAGAGGGCCGGCTGGTTCGCCCCGGCCTGCAGCAGCGTGAAGAGGCCGACCGTGAGCGGGAACTTCTGGTCGTCGCCGAGCATGATGAACGGCAGCAGGAAGTTGTTCCAGATGGCCACGAACTGGAACAGGAAGATCGTCACCATGCCCGGCACCATCAGCGGCAGCGCCACCCGCGTCATGAGGCGTCCTTCGCCGGCCCCGTCGATCCGCCCGGCCTCCAGCAGTGAGTCGGGGATCGCGGCGGCCGCGTAGACGCGGGCCAGATAGATGCCGTACGGGTGCAGGATCTGCGGCAGCAGCACGGCCCAGTGGCTGTCGGCCAGGCCGATCTGGGAGAACAGCAGATACTGCGGGATGGCCAGCACCACGGCGGGCACGAGGATGCCCCCGATGAGCAGGTTGAAGATCACGTTACGGCCGGGGAAACGGTATTTCGCCAGGGCGTACCCCGAAACGGCCGAGACCGCGGTCGACAGCAGCGCGCCGCCGCCCGCGTAGATGAGCGTGTTGGCCGCCCAGAGCCAGAACACCCCGTCGCGGTAGGCGAACAACTCCGCGACGTTGTCGAAGAAGCCGGTGCCGAACGCGAGCGTCGGGGTGCTGAACAGCTCGCCGGGCGACTTGGTGGCCGCTATCAGCACCCAGAACACGGGGAACAGGCAGTAGATCGCGCCGAGGAGGAGCAGCGCCGTGGGCGCCACCCCCCACGGCCTGCCCGCGAACGCGCCGTGCGCGCGGCGGCGGTGTGCGGTGGCGGCGGTGACCCCGGCCATCAGCCCTCCCTGAAGGCGCGGTCGCGGACCACGCGCAGGAAGCCGAACGACAGGAAGAGAGAGATCGCCGCGATGACGATCGAGGTGGCGGCGGCCGAGTACAGGTCGCCGGTGACGAAGGCGTCGCGGTAGACCTTCATGAGCGGGCTCCACGTCGAGCTGATCGTGTTCGTCAGCGGCCGGAGCGCGGTGGGCTCGGTGAACACCTGGATGGTAGCGATGATCGAGAACACGGTGGTGAGGACGATCGCGGGGGTCAGCATCGGGATCTTGACCCGGAGCGCGGTCTGCACCTCGGAGGCGCCGTCGAGGCGGGCGGCCTCGTACAGGTCGCGGGGGATCGCCCGGAGCGCGGTGTAGAGCACGAGCATGTTGAAGCCGGTCCCGCCCCACACGGCCACGTTCGCCATGGAGTACGTGACGGTGGTCGCGCCCAGGTAGTCGACGTCGAGAACCGCCTTGAGCGGGCTGAGCGAGGGCAGGTAGAGGAACCCCCACAGCAGGGTGGCGGCCACCCCCGGCACCGCGTACGGCAGGAAGATCGCGATCCGGGAGAAGCGGGCCAGCCGCACCCGCGCCGAGTCCAGCAGCAGGGCGAACAGCAGCGCCAGGCCGAGCATCACGACCAGCACCAGCGCGCCGTACCCGAGCACCCGCAGCCAGCCCTGCCACAACTCGGCGTCGGCCAGGGCGGCGGCGAAGTTGTCGAACCCGACGAAGACCTCGCGGCGCGCGCCTTTCCCGAGCCCGAGCCCGGACACCCTGGTCCTGTGCATCGCCAGGTAGACGGTGTAGGCGATGGGCACCGCGAGGAAGAGCGTGAACAACACGATGGCGGGGGTCAGGAACAGGTACGGCCACGCCCCCCTTCGCGGACGCCTCATGGCGCGATCTGGAAGCCGGACTTGCGCATGTCGGCGACCGTGGCGTCCTGCATGGCCCGCACGGCCGCGGAGAACGGCGTGCCGTCCTGCAGCGCCTTGTCGAAGCCGTCCTTGAAGGCGTTGTACGTCACGCCGACGTTCGGCCCGAAGGTGAAGCCGCGCGCACCCGCGGACACGGTGGCGGCCTGCTGCCAGAAGTCGGGCTGGTTGGAGAAGTAGGCGGGCGCCTCACCGAGCGCCGACTGCGCCTTGGTCGTGGCCGGGTAGATCGCGGCCTCCTTGACGAGCAGGTCGATGGCCTGCTGGTCGGTGTTGAGCCACGTGGCGAACTTCGCGGCGGCGGCCTTGTGCGGCGTCCTGGCCGAGACGGCGGTGGACGAGCCGCCCCAGAAGCCGCTGAAGCTCTCGCCGGCGTTCCACTGGGGGAGCGGCGCGACGGCCCACCTGCCCTTGGCCTTGGGCGCGTTGCTCGACAACACGCCGGGCGCCCACACGGCCGACGGCCAGGTCAGCAGCTTGCCGTCGTTGAGCGCCTTGTTCCATTCGGGGGTGAAGTACGGCATGTCGTCGATGGCGCCCTCCTTGACGAGCCCGCCCCAGTAGTCGGCGACCTTCCTGGTGGGCTCGTCGGCGACGTTGACCTTCCACGACTCGCCGCTGATCGACCACCACTGCGCTCCGGCCTGCTGGGCGAGGCCTGTGAACGCTCCCGGGTCCTTGCTGGAGAACGTGCCCAGGTACGCCTTGGGGTCCTTCTTGCGCACCGTGCGGGCCGCCTCGGCGTAGTCCCGCCAGGTCTCCGGGACCTCGATGCCGTACTCGTCGAACAGGTCCTTGCGGTAGAAGAGCATCATCGGGCCGCTGTCCTGGGGGACGCCGTAGACCGCGTCGGTGCCGAGGGTGACGAGGTTCCACAGGCCGTCGGAGAACTCGCCCCTGATCGGGGCGGTCTCGGCCTTGAGGTCGGCCACGGCGTCGGCGGCGATGAACGACGGCAGGTGCTGGTATTCCGCCTGTACCAGGTCGGGCGGGTTGCCGGCCTTGGCGGCCGTGAGGTATTTCGCGGCCGCGTCGTCGCCGCCGGCCTGCTTGCTGACCGTCACCTGGATGTCGGGATTGGCGGCGTTCCAGACCTTGACGATCTTGTCCATGTTGGGGGCCCAGGCCCAGTACGTGAGCTTGACGGGCCCCCGCGGGGCGGCCGTCTCCGGCGCCGCCTCGGGGCTCCCGGCGGGCTCGCCGGACCCGCAGCCCACGAGGGCGCCCGACACGCAGGTCACCGAGAGTGCGACGGCCAGGGCTGCTCCAAGGCGGTTGGCGCGCATGCGTACCTCCAGAAGTTCTGTGAACGTGCACAGACTGGATGAGGGCGGAAAAGGCCGTCAAGGGGTTGTTACGCTCTCGTTAATTTCCGCCTTCGCGGTGATTTGCACGGTGACGGTTCCTATGTTCGGCAGCGTGCCTTACTGTGCACGTTCACAGAAGTATTTCGAGGGGGATGGATGTATCCGGAGCGTCCTGCCGGTATCGCCTTTGGCGGGGACTACAACCCAGAGCAGTGGCCGCGCGAGATCCTCGACGAGGACGTGGCCCTGATGCGCGAGGCCGGGGTCAACCTGGTCAGCCTGGGCATGTTCACGTGGGCGTCGATGGAGCCCGAGGAGGGGCGCTACACGTTCGGCCGGCTGGACGAGGTCGTCGACCGGTTGCACGAGGCGGGCGTCGCGGTCGACCTGGCCACGCCCACCGCCGCGCCGCCCGCCTGGTTCGTCGCCCGGCATCCCGACGTGCTGCCGGTGACCAGGGAGGGCACGCGGATCGGGTTCGGCGGCAGGCAGAGCGCCTGCTCCAGCGCCCCGGCCTTCCGCGAGGCGACCGCGCGCCTGGTGCGCGCGCTGGGCGAGCACTACCGCGGCCATCCCGCCGTGGTCATGTGGCACGTGCACAACGAGTACGGAGCCCCGCTGGGCGAGTGTTACTGCGGGCACAGCGTGGCGGCCTGGCGCGGCTGGCTGCGCCGGACGTACCGCGACCTCGCGGCGTTGAACGACGCCTGGGGCACCACGTTCTGGGGACAGACCTACACCGACTGGTCCGAGATCGACGCCCCGCGCGCCAACCACACGGTGCTCAACCCGGCCCAGCGGCTCGACTACGCCCGCTTCAGCGACGGCCAGCACCGCGAGCACTACGCGCTCCAGCGCGACATCCTGCGCGAGTTCACCCCGGGCGTCCCGGTGACCACGAACTTCGCCGGCACGGTCAACTGCAAGTCCACCGACCTGTGGCGGTGGGCCCGCGAGGTCGACGTGATCGCCAACGACCACTACCTGAAGGCCGAGCTGCCCGACAACCACATCGACCTGGCGATGTCCGCCGACCTGGCCCGCTCGGTCGCCGGCGGGGCGCCGTGGATGCTCATGGAGCACTCGGCGGGCGCGGTCAACTGGCAGCCGCGCAACCTCGCCAAACGGCCGGGCGAGCTGCGCCGCAACAGCCTCGCGCACGTCGCCCGCGGCTCGGACAGCGTGCTGTTCTTCCAGTGGCGGGCCTCGCGGTTCGGGGCGGAGAAGTTCCACTCGGGCCTGGTCCCGCACGCGGGGACCGACTCCGAGCAGTGGCGCGAGGTGGTGCGGCTGGGCGCCGACCTGCGCGCGCTGGCCGGCGTCAGGGGCGGCCGGGTGCGGGCCGAGGTGGCGATCGTCTGGGACTGGGAGTCGTACTGGGCGCTGGAGCTGGACTGGCGGCCGTCGGTGGACCTGACGTTCCGTGAGCGGATGGACGCCTTCTACGAGGCGTTGTGGCGGGAGCACGTGACGGTGGACTTCGTCCACCCTTCCGCCGATATTTCGGGTTATCGGCTGGTGGTCGCGCCCAGCTCGTACCTCCTCACCGAAGCCTCCGCCAAGAACCTCCACCGGTACGTCGAAGCAGGCGGCCACCTGCTCGTGTCGTACTTCTCCGGCATCGTGGACCAGCACGACACCCTCCACCCGGGCGCCTATCCCGGCGCGCTGCGCGAGCTGCTCGGCCTGTCCATCGAGGAGTTCCACCCGCTGCGCGAGCACGAGACGGTCGAGCTGGACGGCCCCGCGAGCCTCACCGCCCGCGTCTGGTCGGAGCGGGTCCGCCCGGCCGGCGCGGTCACCGTGCGCTCCTTCTCCGGCGGGCCCGACGCGGGACACCCCGCCTTCACCCGTCACGACCTCGGCGCCGGCACCGCCTGGTACCTCGCCACGGCACCCGTCGCCGGCCTGTGCGGCCTGCTCGCGCAGGTGCTCGACCACGCGGACGTGTCCCGGCCGCGCGGCCTGCCCGAGACCCTCGAACTGGTGCGCAGGGGCGGCCACGTCTTCCTGATCAACCACGGCGACGAGCCCGTGACGGTCGAGGGGGTGAGCGGCGTCAGCGTGTTCGACGGCGTACGGCACGACGGCGCGGTCACCGTCGCGCCCGGCGCGGTCACCGTCGTCGCCGAAACCCCCATCCCCAGGGAGATGCGATGAAACGGTTACTCACCGCACTGCTGCTGGTCGCCGCAGCGGTGCAGCCCATCGTCCAGCCAGCCGTCCAGCCCGCGCACGCCGGTACGTCCGGGGCGGCGCTGCAGATCAGGGGCGCCGACGTCTCCAGCCTGGCCAAGTCGGAGGCGCTCGGCGGCGTCTACCGCGACGCCCGCGGCCGCACCGGCGACGCGCTGCGCATCCTGTCGCGGGCCGGCCTCAACCACGTCAGGCTCAAGGTCTGGGTGGACCCGGCCGACGGCTACAACACCAAGACGCAGGTGCTGGGCCTGGCCAGGCGAGCCAAGGCCCAGGGCATGAAGCTCCTCATCGACTTCCACTACTCCGACACGTGGGCCGACCCGGGCAAGCAGTACAAACCCGCCGCCTGGGAGTCGCTGCCGTTCGACCGGCTCAGGCAGGCCGTGTACGACCACACGTACGATGTGCTCGACGCGCTGCGCCGCCAGGGCACCACGGCCGACATGGTGCAGGTCGGCAACGAGATCAACGGCGGCCTGCTCTGGCCCGACGGCTCCACCTCGACCTGGCCGAACACGGCGGCGCTGCTGAACGCCGGCTACGACGCGGTCAAGCGGGTGTCGGGTTCGACCAAGGTCGTGCTGCACCTGGCCGACGGCGGCGACAACGGCCTCTACCGGTGGTGGTTCGACAACGCGAACGCGAACGGCGTGCGCCACGACGTGATCGGGATGTCGTACTACGCCTACTGGCACGGCACGCTGGAGACGTTCAGGGCCAACATCAACGACGTGGCCGCAAGGTACGGCAAGCCGGTGGTCGTGGTGGAGACCGCGTACCCGTTCACGACGGCCGACGACGACGGCTGGGCCAACATCATCACGGCCGCCGAGCCGTACCCCGGCTACCGGGCGAGCCCGGAGGGGCAGGCGGCGATGCTGACGAGCGTGGCCGAAATCGTCCGCCAGGTGCCGGGCGGCCTGGGCCTCGGTTTGTTCACGTGGGAGGCCACGTGGACCGGCGTGCGCGGCAACGGCTGGGATCCGGCCGACCCGTCGTCGGGCAACGCCTGGGAGAACCAGGCGCTGTTCGGCTATGACGACCGCGCGCTGCCCGCGATGGAGACGCTCGGCCGCCTCTGAGCGCGGAGCCCGGCCGGGTTCGGCTCGCGGGGGTCCTGTGGATCACGCGGCGGGGTTGACATGATGGCCGTATGACGATCATTCCGCTGAGCCCCGACGAACTGCTCACCACCACCCGAAGCGTGCGCAAGCGCCTCGATCTTACCCGTCCCGTGCCTGCGGAGCTGGTGCGCGAGTGCCTGGAGGTCGCGCTTCAGGCGCCCAGCGGCAGCAACCGGCAGGGCTGGCACTGGGTGGTGGTGAGCGATCCTGAGCTGCGCAAGGCGATCGGCGGCTACTACCGGCGCTCGTTCGGCGCGTACCGGGCCTCGGGCGGCTCGGCCGGGTCGTTGTTCGAGGACGATCCGGCGCGGGCCGCCACCCAGCGGCGGGTCTCCGAGAGCGCCGGCTACCTGAGCGAGCGCATGGGCGACGTGCCGGTCCTGGTGCTCGGGTGCATCCAGACGCCCGGCGGGCTCCCCGAGGGCAACCAGGCCGGGCTCTGGGGTTCGCTGCTGCCCGCGGCGTGGAGCTATATGCTGGCCGCCCGCGCCCGGGGCCTCGGCACCGCCTGGACGTCCCTGCACCTGGCGTACGAGAGCGAGATCGCCGAGCTGCTCGGCATCCCCGCCGACGTCCGCCAGGGCGTGCTCATCCCCACCGCCTACTACACGGGTGAGACGTTCAGGCCCGCCCATCGGCAGCCGCTCGACGAGGTGCTCCACCTCGATCGCTGGTAAGCCGCAGCCGTAGCACCACCTATGTGAAGGAGAGCCCGTGATCCCCCTGCCCACGTTGCCGACGTCCCTGGTCGGAAGCTACGCCCAGCCCGAATGGCTGATCGACCGCGCCCGGCTGGCCGAGCGGTTCCCCCCGCGGGTGCGGGCCAGGGAGCTGTGGCGCGTCGCGCCCGAGCTGCTCGCCCAGGCCCAGGACGACGCCACCGAGCTGGCCATCAGGGCGCAGGAGCGCGCCGGGCTGGACATCGTCACCGACGGCGAGATCCGGCGCGAGAGCTACTCCAACCACTTCGCCACGGCCCTCGACGGCATCGACATCGACAATCCGGGCACGGCGCTCGACCGCAGCGGGCACCCCAACCCGGTGCCGCGCATCGTCGGCCCGATCCGCCGCACCCGCCCGATCGAGGTGGACGACCTTCGGTTCCTGCGCGCCCACACCGACCGCACGATCAAGATGACGGTGCCGGGCCCGTTCACGATGAGCCAGCAGGCCCAGAACGAGCACTATCCCGACGCCGAGGCGGCCGCGATGGACTACGCGGCGGCCGTCAACGCCGAGATCCGCGACCTGTTCGCCGCGGGCGCGGACATCGTCCAGATCGACGAGCCGTACATGCAGGCCAGGCCTGACCACGCGCGCGCCTACGGGCTGGCCGCGCTGAACGCCGCGCTCGACGGCGTCACCGGCACGACCGCGGTGCACATCTGCTTCGGGTACGCGGCGATCATCCATGAGCGGCCCGAGGCGTACTCGTTCCTGCCCGAGCTGGCCGGCTGCCCGGTCGAGCAGGTGTCGATAGAGACCGCCCAGTCCGGTCTCGACCTGGGGGTGCTGTCCGACCTGAAGGACAAGACCGTCATCCTCGGGGTGATCGATCTGTCCACGTCCGACGTCGAGCCGGTCGAGGTGGTGGCGGATCGGGTGCGCAAGGCGTTCGACCGGGTGCCGCCCGAGCGCGTCGTCATCGCCACGGACTGCGGGATGAAATATCTGCCCAGGGAGTCGGCGGAGGGCAAGATGCGCGCCATGGCGGGCGCGGCCCGCCTGCTGCGGGAAGAGCTCGGCCGATCATGACCGCGCCGGCGCGTGAGGGCGCCGCTCCTTCACCATGATCGTATGCGGCACGCCGGGGCTGCGCGCCCGTGCGGCGGCGGGGGACGTGGACGCCTGGGCGGGGCCTCCTCACCACGACCACCCTGGTGTGTGCCTGCGGCGGAGCGGCGGCTGGCCGCCTCCCAGAGGGCGGTCCTTTGGTCATGAAATGTCCGCATATATGAGGATGTCGATCTAGGATCATGGGCCTAGCACCCCATGACCATCCGAGGAGCCGGCCGTGTCCGAGAGCGAGCAGGAAAAAGCCCCGCCCGGTATCGACACCAGCAAGCCCAGCGTCTCCCGCGTCTACGACCACATGCTCGGCGGCAAGGACAACTACGAGGTCGACCGCCAGATGGCCGCCATGGCGCTGAAGATCGCGCCGGACGCGCCCGAGTCGGCCAGAGCCAACAGGGAGTTCCTCCGCCGCACCGTGCACCACCTGGCGGCGGAGGCCGGCATCCGCCAGTTCCTGGACCTCGGCTCGGGCCTGCCGACGCAGGGCAACGTGCACGAGATCGCCCAGGCCGTCGCCCCGCGCTCCCGCGTCGTCTACGTCGACCACGACCCGATCGTGCTCGTGCACGGCCGCGCGCTGCTGGCCGTCGACCAGACCACCACGATCATCGAAGCCGACGCCCGTGACCCCGAGGCCATCCTCGCCGACAGGAACACGCGCGGCCTCATCGACTTCTCCGAGCCGGTCGGGCTGCTGATGTACGCGATCCTGCACCACCTGCGCGACGACGAGGACCCGGCCGGCATCGTGGCCCGGCTCGTCCGGCCGCTCGCCCCGGGCAGTCACGTGGTGATCTCGCACTTCCGCAACCCGGGCGAGGCCATGCCCGAGGTGTCGCGACAGGCGTACGCCGCGGAGAGGCTCTTCAACGAGCACCTCGGCACCGGTCGCTGGCGCACCCGCGAGGAGATCCTCGCCTTCTTCGGCGGACTGGACCTGCTGGAGCCCGGCCTGGTGCCGCTGCCTGAGTGGCGGCCCGGCGCCGACGACCACGCGACGCCGGGCGTCACCTACCACACCTTCGTCGGAGGCGTGGCCCGCAAACCCTAGGACGGCAGCTTGCCGGTGGCGACCACCTCGCGGTACCAGTGGGCGCTGTCCTTCCAGGTGCGCCGCATGGTGTCACGGTCCACCCGTACGATGCCGAACCGCTTGGCGTACCCGTGCGCCCACTCGAAGTTGTCCATCAGCGACCACACGAAGTAACCCCGCACGTCCGCCCCGGCCGCGATCGCCTCGGTCACGGCCGTCAGGTGGCGGCGCAGGTAGTCGATGCGGCGCTCGTCACGGATGCGCCCGTCGGCGTCCACGACGTCGGCGAACGCGGCCCCGTTCTCGGTGATCACGAGGGGCAGGCCGGGGTGGTCACGGTGCAGCCGCAGCAGCAGCTCGGTCAGGCCGCTCTCGTCGATGTTCCAGCCCATCTCGGTGTACGGCCCCGGCTGGCGGACGAACTCGACGTCCTCGCACGCGATCCACGGGGAGGCCGTTCCGTCCTGGTGCCCGTCGGCGGTCTCCCGCCGCGAGGAGCCGTCCCACTGGCGTACGAGGGTGGGGTTGTAGTAGTTGACCCCGAGCACGTCCAGCGACCGGCACGCGGCGGCCTCGTCGCCGTCGCGAACGAACGACCAGTCGGTCACCGAGGCGGTGTCGGCGATGAGGTCGCGCGGGTAGGCACCCTCCAGCATGGGGCCGAGGAAGGCCCGGTTGGCCAGCGCGTCCGCGCGCCGCACGGCGTCGGCGTCGCGCTCGGACACGCCGCGCACGTGGTGCAGGTTGAGCGTGACCGACATCTGCGCGGAGGAGGCGGCGGTGGTGCGCAGCGCCTGGACGGCCAGGCCGTGGCCGAGGTTGAGGTGGTGCAGCGCGGCCAGCGCGGCGGCGGGTTCGGTCCGCGCGGGTGCGTGCACGCCGGAGGCGTAGCCGAGGTAGGCCGAGCACCACGGCTCGTTCAGCGTGATCCAGGTGTGCACGCGGTCGCCGAGCGCGTCGCCCATGAGCCGGGCGTACTCGGCGAAGCGCTCCGCCGTGTCGCGGTTCGGCCAGCCGCCCGCGTCCTCCAACTCCTGCGGCAGGTCCCAGTGGTAGAGCGTGGCCACGGGCGCGATGTCTCTGGCGAGCAGGCCGTCCACCAGGCGGGAGTAGAAGTCGAGTCCCGGCCGGTTGACCGGGCCGCTGCCGCCGGGCTGCACGCGCGGCCAGGAGACGGAGAAACGGTAGGCGCCGACGCCCAGCGCGGCCAGCGTGTCGAGGTCCTCCTCCAGGCGGTGGTAATGGTCGCAGGCCACGTCGCCGGTGTCGCCGTTCGTGACGAGGCCGGGGGTGTGGGAGAAGGTGTCCCAGATCGACGGGCCCCTGCCGTCCTCGTTCCAGGCGCCCTCCACCTGGTAGGCGGCGGTGGCGGTGCCCCACAGGAAGTTCTCGGGAAAGGTGATCATGCTGCTCCTCGGAGGATGATCTCGATGTCGTCGGTGCCGGGCCCGGCGGCCACCCGCACGCCGCCGGGGGTCGTCTCAAGGTCGGGGTGCAGAGCCTCGCGCACCCCGGCGAGCAGCAGATTCCAGGGCGCGGGGGCGCCGAGGACGCGTCGGGCGCGTACCCGATCGCCCGTGCGCGAGACCTCGAACACCGTGGCGACGCCGCCGTCCACGGGCGTGGGCACCGTGACCGTGCGGCTCTCGCCGTCGGCGAGGTGGCCGGCCCGCAGGGTGACGCCGTCGGCGTAGTCGTAGTCGGGCCGGTCGTCGCGGGCTCCGAGCGGCAGCACCGCGCCGGGCCGCACCAGCAGCGGCAGGCTGTCGAACCCGTGCCGTTCGGTACGCCAGCCGGGCCCGGTGACGGTCGCGCCGTCGAGCAGCCGGGTCCACACCCCCTCGGGGACGTAATAGGAAATGTCGCCATCAGCGGACATCACCGGCGCCACCAGCAGGTCCGGCCCCAGCATGTACTGGGCGTCCAGGTGGTCACAGGCCCGGTCATCGGGGAACTCCAGTTGCATCGCCCGCATCACCGGCAGGCCGTCCTGGGCGGCCTGGACGGCGGCGGTGTACAGGTAGGGCATCAGCCGCGCCTTGAGCCGGGTGAACGCGCGCAGCACGTCGACCGACTCCTCGTCGAACGACCACGGCACCCGGTAGGACCCGCTGCCGTGCAGCCGGCTGTGCGACGACAGCAGCCCGAAGGCCACCCACCGCTTGAACACCGCCGGATCGGGCCGCCCCTCGAAGCCGCCGATGTCGTGGCTCCAGAACCCGAACCCGGCCAGGCCCAGCGACAGGCCGCCCCGCAGCGACTCGGCCATCGCCTCGAACGTCGACTCGCAGTCGCCGCCCCAGTGCACCGGCATGCGCTGCCCGCCCACGGTGGCCGACCGGGCGAACAGCACGGGCGCGCCCCGCTCGGCCAGCACCCGGTGCACGGTCTCGTTGTAGACCAGGCTGTAGTAGTTGTGCATCCGCTCGGGGTCGGAGCCGTCGGCGTAGACCACGTCGGTCGGGATGCGCTCCCCGAAGTCGGTCTTGAACGCGTCCACCCCCATGTCGAGCAGCCCGCGCAGCTTCGCCGCGTACCATTCCCTGGCGGCGGTGGAGGTGAAGTCCACCAGCGCCCGGCCGGCCTGCCAGTGGTCATCCTGCCAGACGGTCCCGTCGCGGCGGCGCAGCAGGTGCCCGGCGGCGGCGCCCTCGTCGAACAACGCCGACGCCTGCCCGATGTACGGATTGATCCACACGCACACCCGCAGCCCGCGCTCCTTGAGCCGGCGCAGCATGCCCCTCGGGTCGGGGAACACCTCCGGGTCCCACTCGAAGTCGCACCACCGGTAACGCCGCATCCAGAAGCAGTCGAAGTGGAAGACGCTCAGCGGCAGGTCCCGCTCGGCCATCCCGTCCACGAACGACGTCACCGTGGCCTCGTCGTAGTCGGTGGTGAACGACGTCGACAACCACAGCCCGAACGACCACGCGGGCGGCAGCGCGGGGCGGCCGGTCAGCGCCGTGTAGCGGCGCAGGATGTCGGCCGGCGTCGGCCCGTGAACGACGAGGTACTCCAGGTCGTGGCCCTCGACGCTGAACTGCACCCGCGACACCGACTCCGAGCCCACCTCGAACGACACCCGGCCGGGATGGTTGACGAACACCCCGTAGCCGCGGTTGGTGAGGTAAAAGGGCACGTTCTTGTAGGCCATCTCGCTGCTGGTGCCGCCGTCCTCGTTCCAGACGTCCACCGACTGCCCGTTGCGCACCAGAGGGCCGAAGCGCTCGCCGAGGCCGTACACGAGTTCCCCGGCGCTCAGGCGCAGCTGCTCGATCATGAAGTGCCGGGCCTGCGCGTCGTGCATCACGCCGAGGCTCTTGCCGGCGCTGCGGGTCAGCTCGCGGCCGGCGGCGCTGAAGGTCATCTCCCACGGCGCGTCCCTGCGCACCCGTACGGTGAGGCCGCCGCTGGTCAGGCTCGCGGTCTCGCCGTCCACGGCGACCCGCGCCTCGGGCCGCTCGTCGCGCACCTCGAAGACGGGCGCGTCCGGGACCGACCCGGCGAAGTGCACCGTACGGACCCTGATCACGTCCGGCATCGGCGACGACAGGTCGAGCCGCAGCACCGGGCCGTCGAGGGTGTGGCCGCGGCGGGTGATCTCCCTCGTGGGGGCGAGCACCCGCAGCGAGCCCGCGTCGGCGCTCACGTCGTGGGCGCAGGCGGCGTAGTCGCCCCGCACCCCCGGGCGCATCCGCCAGTAGCCGTCCTTGAACTTCATCGTGGCGCGCTGCCACGCCGGCGGGGACCGGCGCGGGCAGCGCCCTCCTTTCACATCAGTGGGGCGGGGGTGCTACGCGCCAGGGCGCAGCGCGACGACGTCGCGGGGCGCCAGCGTGACCTCGCCGTCCGCGACGGCTCCGGTCAGCAGGTCCCGCGCCGGCTCGGGAAGGGGCACGGCGGCCGTCTCGGCGCCGTGGTTGAGCAGGAACAGCACGTCGCCGCGGCGCACCGCCTCGACGCCGGGAGGAAGCCGCGGCAGCGCGCCGGCCACGCCGGCGTCGACCAGCGCACGCTCGGCGATCTCGCCGAGCGCGGCGGCCTCGGGCATGGTCGCGACGTACCAGGCGACGCCGTCCCCGGCGCGGTGACGCAGCACGGCGGGGCGGCCGGCCAGGTCGCCGCCGGCGAACTCCGCCACCGCCTCGGCGCCCTCCGCCGCCACCAGCTCCGTCCAGGTGCGCGCGGTGAAGGCGGCGCCGCCGGCCCACCGGCAGCGCACGGGCTCGTCGTCGGGCGCGGGCAGCCACTCCTCGCCGGACGCGCCCAGCACCTCGCGCAGCGGCGCGGGGAACCGCCCGGTACGCACGTGTGACCGCTCGTCCACCACCCCGGAGAACGGCCCGACCACCAGCACGCCTCCGCCGCGCGCGTACGCGGTCAGCGCCGCCGCGTCCCGGTCGCCGACCAGGAACAGGTTCGGCGCCACCACCAGCGCGTAGCCGGACAGGTCCGCCGACGGCGGCACCACGTCCACGCTCACGCCGCGCTCCCACAGCGGCAGGTAGTAGCTCAGCAGCTGGTCGGTCGCGTTGAGCCGGTCACTGGGTCGGCCCCGTTCCTCCAGCGCCCACCAGCTCGCCCAGTCGAACACCATCGCCACCCGCGCGGGCACCGGCGTGCCCGCCACGCGGGCCAGCCCGCGCAGCTCCCGGCCGTGGGCGCGGACCGCGGCGTGCAGCCGCGTGTCCGGCCCGGCGTGCGGCACCATCGCGGCGTGGAAACGTTCGGCGCCGAACCGGGAGGCCCGCCACTGGAAGTAGCAGAGCCCGTCCGCGCCGCGGGCCAGCGCCTGCAGCGACTCCAGCCGGAACTGGCCGGGCGGTTTGGGCAGGTTGTGCGGGCGCCAGTTGACGGCGCTCGTGGCCTGCTCCATCAGCAGCCACGGCCGGCCTCCCGCGAGCCCGCGCATCAGGTCGTGGGTGAGCGCCGTGCGCGCCGGGGCCAGCGGGTCGCCCGGCTCGGGATACCAGTCGTTGGAGACGATGTCCTCCTCGGCCGCCCACGACCAGTAGTCGACCGGCTTGAACAGCCCCATGAAGTTCGTCGTGACCGGCGTGCCGGGGGTGTGCTCCCGCAGGACGTCGCGTTCGGCCCGGTAGTGCTCCAGCAGCGCGTCGGAGCAGAACCGCCGCCAGTCGAGGCGCTGCGACGGGTTGACGATGTACGGGGCCCGCCGCGGGGGGACGATCTCGGCCCAGTCGCCGTAGCGCTGGCTCCAGAACGTGGTGCCCCACGCCTCGTTGAGCGTCTCCAGGTCGCCGTGGCGCCCGCGCAGCCAGGCCCGGAACGCGGCCGCCGACTCGTCGCAGTGGCACACCTGTCCGTACTCGTTGCCCACGTGCCACAGGGCAAGCGCCGGGTGGCCCGCGTACCGGGAGGCCAGGGCGGAGACGATCGACAGGGCACGCTCGCGGTAGACGGGGGAGGAGGGGCAGAATTGGTTGCGCGCGCCGTACCAGAGCCGGTGCCCGGACTCGTCGACGGGGAGCGTCTGCGGCCAGCGGTGGCCCAGCCACGGCGGCGGTGACGCGGTGGGGGTGGCGAGGTCCACCGCGACGCCGTTCTCGTGCATCAGGTCGAGCACCCGGTCGAGCCAGGCGAAGTCCCGTACGTCCGGTTCGGGCTCGAGCCTGGCCCAGCTGAACACGCCGACGGTGACCAGGTTGACCCCGGCGGCGCGCATCAGCTCGGCGTCCTGCGCCCACACCTCCTCCGGCCACTGCTCCGGGTTGTAGTCGCCGCCGAACAGCAGCCCGCGGCCCGCGGTGAGCGTGTGCATGCCCGGCCGTGCGGTCATGCCGGCCTCCTCTCACGCGGCTTCGGTGGGGGCGCGCTGCTGTCGCCGGCGACCAGCCGGCAGGGAACGAGCCGCTGCTGGGGCGGCCCGTCGCCGCTCAGCCGGTCGACGAGCATGCGCGCGCCGAGCCTGCCGAGCTCGGTGCCGGGCGGCTCCAGCGTCGTCAGCCGGGGATGGAACATCTCCGCGACCCTGGCCGACGACAACACCAGCATCAGCGTCAGGTCGTCGGGGATCCGCCATCCGCGCGCCGCCACGGCCGCGATCACCCCGACCGCCGCGTGGTCGTCCATCACGGCCAGCGCGGTCACGTCGGGATGCGCGTCCATGAGCCGCTCGAACGCCTCCCGGCCCTCCTCCGCCGACCCGGGGCGGTGGCCGTCCACGTAACCGATCCCGGCGGCCCGCGCGGCGGCGGCGAACTCCTCGCCCGCGCGGATCGCGGGGCCGTAGCCGTCGCCGTACGCGCCGGCGGAGAGGTTGAAGAGGGCCAGGCTGCGATGGCCGAGCGAGGCGACGTGCGCCACGGCGTCCCCGGCCGTGGCCGCGAAGTCGATGTCGGCGTAGTCGATCGAGCCGGGGTCGCGGGTGCGTCCTATCATGCTGAACGGCACGCCCGCCGCCGCCAGGAAGGCCGCGCGCTCGTCGTCGAGGCCGACCTCCATGAGCAGCACCCCGTCCACCAGCCCCAGGCCGGTGAGGTGGCGCAGCTCCTCGATCGGGTCGGCGTTCTCGGGGGAGAGCAGCAGGTGGTGGCCCAGCTCGCGGGCGGCCTCGGCGGCCCCGGTGGCGAACTGCATCTCCGTCAGGCCGAAGCCGCTGCGCGGCGCCGGGTAGAGCAGGGCGAGGATGCGGGTGCGCTTGCTCTGCAGGCCCCTGGCCAGCAGGTTGGGGCGGTAGCCGAGCTCGGCCGCCGCCTGTTCGATGCGGCGTTTGGTGCCGGCCGCGACCGGCCGGGTGCCGTTGAGCGCGGCGGACACGGTGCTGACCGCGACCTGTGCGCGCTCGGCCACATCACGTAATGACGACATCCTGCTCCCGACCCTGGGCACGCTCGGCCGGAGGAGGCCGATACGGTAGTCGAAACGTTTCGCACAACCTAGAGTCCGTTTTGCGGGGATGTCAATGGCATTGATTCGGACGTCCGGAAAGGCGGCCCCGGCCGCGTCCGCATGGCCGGGGCACGCTCATGGGGCCTCAGCGAACGTACGGCCAGCCGTCGGCGTCCCAGCCGAGGAGGTTGATCCCGAGCTTGGGGGTGCCGTTGTCCGCGCCGTCGTAGTAGTGGTAGACGAGCAGGTCGCCGTCCACGTCCCGCATGACGCTCTGCCCGCCGGGGCCGACGATCCGGCCGTGCGTCTCCAGGACCGTCGTGCCCCCGCCGTTCAGCATGGACCGCCCCGAGCGGTCGGCGTACGGGCCGGTCGGGCTGGTGGAGCGGCCCACCTTGATCTTGTACGTGCTGCTCGTGCCGGCGCAGCACTGGTCGTAGGAGGCGAACAGGTAGTAGTGGCCGCCGTGCCGGACGATGTGGGGCGCCTCGACGGCGTGGGGCGCGTCGGGGCGGGTGGCGAGGTGGTGGAGCGTGCCGTCGCCGGGCAGCCGCTTGCCCGTCGAGGGGTCCAGCCGGATCATCCGGATGCCGGTCCAGTGCGAGCCGAAGCTCAGCCACCACCGGCCGGAGGAGTCGACGAGCAGGTTCGGGTCGATGGCGTTGTGGTCGGAGCTCGTCGTGGTCGCGTAGACGACGCCCTGGTCGCTCCACGAGCCCGGCTGCCCGGTCGTGCTGGTGGCCAGCCCGATCGCGGAGTGGTTGGAGCCGAAGCCGGAAACCGCGTAGTAGAGCAGGTAGCGCCCGCCGTGCTGGGAGATGTCGGGCGCCCACGGGTCGTTGCCGGAGGAGTAGGTACGCCACCACGACGGCGGCGTCCGGAAGGCGGAGCCGGCGCGGGAGAAGGCGACGCGGTCGGCGGAGGTGCGTGCCTCCAGGTAGCCGTGGGTGGAGTAGAGCACATATCCGGTGGAGGTGCGGATCATCGTGGGGTCGTGGACGACGACGTCTCCGGTGACGTGGCCGGGGCCGGGGTAGGCGAAGGCCGTGCTCGCGAGAAGCGCGAGCGCGGCGGACGCGGTGCCGACGAGACGTGACAGGCGACGCACAGGGGTCCTCCTTCGGGGGACGGGAGAGGGGCGGCGAGGGGGTTGAGTGCCGCCGCTCGCCGTTCGCCTGCCTGACGCTGCGCCGGACGACATGTAAACCCGGCTTGTGACGGACGTCAACCGCCGGATGAAACTTTCACGGCCGACCGGGCCCGCCGCGCGCCGCGCGCCGCCGGCGTTGACAGGGGGCGTTGGCCGGGCTACGTTCGAGCCGCTTTCGTCCCCGATGTTAACGCTAACAGTGCCTGCCGCGCTGCGCCACAGCCACCACCAGGACACCGTCGCGTCACCCGGGCGGCGCAGCGGTGGAGCGGCGCTGGACGAGCTCGATGGGCCCGGCCAGCACCTCACTCACCTTGTCGTCGGGCTTGAGCCCCGCGAGCAGGGTGACACCGCGGCGGCCCAGCTCCGCCAGCGGCATGCGTACGGTGGTCAGCGCCGGGAACAGGTAGCCGGCCAGCTCAAGGTCGTGCACGGCGACGATCGAGACGTCGCGCGGGATCTCGAGACCGGCCGAGCGCGCGCCCTCCATCGCGCCGATCGCCGAGGCGACGTTCGCCACGAAAACCGCCGTCGGCCGCCCGGGGCCCGCGAGCAGGCGGGTCATCGCCGCCGCGCCGCCGGCCGGCGTGTAGTCGGCCGCCACGATCGGTCCCTGCGGCAGCCGGGCCCCGCGCATCGCCGCCGCGTATCCCGCCGACCTGCGGCCGGCGGTGTCGGCGTGGGCCGGTCCCGCCAGGTGGGCGATGCGGCGGTGACCGAGGCCTACGAGGTGCTCCACCGCGAGCGCGGCGGCCCGCTCGTCGTCGAGGATGACGTACCGCTCGACGCTCCTGCTGCGGTTGTTGAGCATGATCCAGGGAATGGCGGCCCTGTCGAGGTGCTCGACCAGCCCGGACTCGTCGCCCGCCCCGGCCAGCAGCAGGCCGTCGATGCGGCCCTGCCCGATCCGGTCCATGTACTCGCCGAGCCCGGCGCCGCTCGCGCTGCCGGTGACCAGCACGTATCCCTGGGAGGCCGCCTCCGACTCGGCGCCCTTGATGATCTCCGCGTAGACGGGGTTGGCGAAGTCGGGGATGAACAGCCCGAACATGTGCGCACGCGCGGTGCGCAGGCTCCGCGCGGCCACGTTCGGCCGGTAGCCGAGCCGGTCGATCGCGGCCAGCACCCGCTCGCGCGTCTCCTGGCGGATGTTGAGCGTGGGGTCCTTGTTGATCACCCGGGAGACGACGGCCCTGTCGACCTTCGCCATCGCGGCGACGTCGGCGAGCGTGACCCGTGAGCGCTTCATGCCGTCGATCCCGGGCGCACGCTCTCACCCGTGTCCATCGAGCGGTAGAGGGCGTGCAGCAGGCGGAGCGTCCCGAGGTTGTCCGAGCCGGACGTCTCCGGCTCGCCGCCCTCGGCGATCGCCCGCAGCAGCGAGCCCATCGGCCCGGCCATCGCGTCGGGCAGCCAGCGCGTGGTCACCGGGTACGGCAGCCAGCCGTCCGTGGGCAACGAGCGGCTGTGGACGGCCAGGGTGTCAGGGCGGCCGTGGGGATAGTCGTAGAGCAGGCCCAGCGTGCCCTTGATCGCGCCCTGCGTCCCGTCGATGCGGAACGACGCCTCCTGGTCGCCGGTGCGGTTCTCGTGCGTGGCGTGGACCAGCGCCCGCACGTCTCGCGGGTAGACCAGCGTGCTGATCGTCCTCGTCTCGCCCCTGGCGACCTGGCCGGGCGTGCGGCCGCCGGTGCAGAAGACGAGCTCGGGGTCGCCCAGGATCGAGCGGATCGCGTCGAGGTAGTGGATGGAGTGGTAGACGATCTCCAGCCGGTCGGCGCCGACGAGCCATTCCCAGGCGCTCCAGTCGGTGTGGATGTTCACGGTGAACGTCATGGCCGTCGGCTCGCCGATCCAGCCCGCGCGGACCATGGCGCGGGCGGCGGCGATGCCCTCGTCGAAGCGGAGCTGCTGGTTGACCGCGACCTTCAGCCCGCGGGCCGCCGCCAGCTCGACGATCTCCCGGCCTGTCGCGACGTCGGGCGCGAACGGCTTCTGGCACAGCAGGTGCCTGCCGGCCGCCAGCGCCTCCCTCGCGATGCCGGGCTGCGCCTCGGGCGCGACCGCGATGTCCACCACGGCGGCCCGCTCGTCGGCCAGCAGCTCCGCCAGCGACCCGTACGTCCGCGGCACCCCGTGCCGGCCCGCCACCTCGGCGGCCAGGCCGGCGTCGAGGTCGTACAGGCCCGTCACCTCCAGCCCGGCCTTCCGGTAGGCGGGCAGGTGGGCCACGTCGACAATCGCCCCGGCGCCGACCACCGCGATCGGCAGCCGGTGACCGGCGGGGACGGACAGGTCGGCCGCGGCCGCGATGGGCGCGAACACGTCGATCATCCGGGCTCCTCCATGCCGTAGAAGCGCGTCGCGGTGCCGCCCAGTACGGCCGCGCGCCCGGCCGCCGGCAGCCCCGACAACACCGCGCCCGTCTCCCGCCACACCTTCGCGTAGTCGCCGGCCAGCAGCGCCACCGGCCAGTCGCTGCCGAACATCAGCCGCTCGGGCCCGAACGACTCCAGCGCGTGCTCCACGTACGGCCGCAGGTCGTCCGCCGTCCAGGTCGCGGCGTCGGCCGCGGTGTTCAGCCCGGACACCTTGGCGTACACCTGCGGGCACTCCGCCGCGCGGGCCAGCAGCGACGCCCACGGCTCCCAGCCCTTCTCCTTGATGGGCGGCTTGGCGAGGTGGTCGATGACCATCCGCAGCCCCGGCACCCGCTCGGCCAGCACCGGAACGTGCTCCAGGTGCCGGGGCAACACGGCCACCACGTCGAACGGCAGCCCCGCCGCCGCCAGCAGCCGCAGCCCCTCGACCACGGAGTCCCGCAGCACCCAGTCGGGGTCGGGCTCGTCGTGGATGAGGTGGCGCACCCCGGCGAACTTCGGATGACGCCGGTAGCGCTCCAGGGCCTCGGCCGCCTCGCCGGGCCGCCACAGCGGCACCCAGCCCACCACCGCGCCGATGACGTCGTGGGCGTCGGCCTGCGCGAGCATGGCGTCGGTGTCGGCGTAGGAGTCCATCGCCTGCACCAGGACCGTGCGCTCGACTCCCGCCGCGGCGAGCTGGGGGAGGAGCTCGGCCGGCTCGAAGGTGCGGAAGATCGGCCCGGACGCGGGGGTCAGCCACGGGTAGGACCCCGTCTCCAGGTTCCAGAAGTGCTGGTGGGCGTCAACGATGGTCATCCGTCCTCCTCGCATGATCGTTTTGAGCGTACACACGGCCGGCCAGGGACGCGCGGAGGTTCGACGAGTTCCAGGGTGATCGCGTCGGGGTCGAGGAAGTAGCAGGCGTACCCGCCCTCGTTGACACCGGCGGTGATCTCGGCGGGCGGGCTGACGAACGTGACGCCGGCCGCCGACAGCCGGGCGTGCTCGGCGCGGGCGTCGTCCACGGTGAGCGCCAGGTGGGCGGCGCCGGGCAGGTGGCGGG
>NZ_JAAAHR010000300.1:0-5174 GCF_009908215.1 Nonomuraea sp. K271
GGTGGGGGGATGGGCAGGTCCGCGGGAAGGGTGATCTCGCCGGGCAGGCCGCGCAGCCGCCGTTCCCAGTAGGCCCGGTCGTCGGCGTGCCGGTCGTCAAGCCGGTCGTCGAGCCGGTCGTCGAGCCGGTCGTCGAGCCGGTCGTCGAGCCGGTCGTCGAGCCGGTCGTCGAGCCGCAGCCAGAGCGCGTAGTCGGCGTACTGCACCGGCAGCGGCTCCCAACGGGGGGCGTGTCCCGCCAGCCGGGCGGCGTAGGCGTCGCCGAGGTCGCGCAGCAGCGGCCCGTCGGACCACTCGTCCATCGCGATGTGGTGCAGGACCAGGGCCAGCACCGTGTCGCCGGTGTCCTGCTCCTCGATCAGGGTGGCCCGCAGCGGCGGTTCCACGGCCAGGTCGAAGGGGCGGGCGAGGGCTTCGGCGAGCGCGGGCCCGGTGGCGGTGCAGCGGGCGACGGCCAGGTCGATGCGGGGTTCGGCGAGCACCCGCTGGGCGGGCCCCTCGTCGATGACCGTGCGCAGGATCTCGTGCCGGCCCGCCACGTCGCCGAGCGCCTCCCTCAGGGCGCCGGCGTCGACGTGGCCGCGCAGGCGGAGGACCAGCGGGTAGGTGTAGGCGGTCGAGGCCGGATGCAGCCGCTGGAGCAGCCAGAGCCGCTCCTGCGCGGGTGAGAGCGGCACGCGCTCGGGGCGCGGGCGGCGGACGAGCGGCGGCCGCGCGGGCCCGTCCGCCGCCGCGAGGCGGCCGGCGAGCCGGGCGGGGGTACGCGCGTCGAACAGGTCGCGCAGCGACAGGTCGGCGTCCGTGGCGGCGCGGACGAGGCCGAGCAGCCGGATGGCCAGCAGCGAGTGCCCGCCCCTGTCGAAGAAGTCGTCCTCGGGCCCCACCTCCTCGCCGTCGCCGAGCGCCTGGCCGAACAGCGCGCACAGCAGCCGTTCGCGCTCGTTCGCGGGCGGCCGGGAGCCGGAGGCGAGCGCGCGGGGCGGGGGCAGCGCGGCGGTGTCCAGCTTGCCGTTGACGGTGAGCGGCAGGACGTCCACGACGGCGTACGCCGACGGCACCAGGTGACCGGGGAGCACGGCCTTCAGCCCCCGGTGCACCTCGGCGGCCAGCGCGTCGGCGTCGCCGGGCCGGTCGGGCACGAGGTAGGCCACCAGCCGTCCGCCGCCCGCCCGGTCGGGCACGGCCAGCACGGCGCTGCGGCGCACGCCCGGCCGGGCGGTGACGGCGGCCTCGACCTCGCCGGGCTCCACCCGGTGACCGCGGATCTTGACCTGGTCGTCGGTACGCCCCAGAAAGTCGAGGTTGCCGTCGCCGCGGGCCCGGACCAGGTCGCCGGTCCGGTACATCCGCCCGCCGGGCACGTACGGGTCGGCGACGAACCTCCCGGCGCTCAGCCCCGGACGGCCGAGGTAACCGCGGGCCAGCCCTTCGCCCGCGATGTAGAGCTCCCCGACGGGAGCCGGGCGGAGGAAGGCGTCGAGCACGTAGCAGCGGGTGTTCCGGATCGGCCGCCCGACCGTGGTGGTGGCGCTGTCGCCGGTGCCCGCGCCGAGCGTGTTGATCGTGTACTCGGTCGGCCCGTAGAGGTTGTAGCCGTGCACGCCCTCGGCATCGCGCAGCTCCGACCAGAGCGCCTGGGGCACCGCCTCGCCGCCGAGCAGCACCAGGGGCGGGCGGTGCGGCCCGTCGAGCAGGCCCTCGTCGATCAGGTGCCGGGCGTACGTGGGCGTCACGTTCACCACGTCCACGCGGTGGCGGTGGCAGTAGGCGACGAGCGCCGTGGCGTCCTTGCGCAGCTCCTCGTCGCAGATGTGCACGTGGTGGCCCTCGACCAGCCACAGCAGCTCCTCCCACGACATGTCGAAGGAGAAGGAGACGGTGTGGGCGATGGTGAGGATCCGGCCGCCGGCCGCCTCCACCGTCGGCGTGAAGATCGCCTCGCGGTGGTTGAGCTGCATGTTCGTCAGGCCGCGGTACGGCGTGACCACCCCCTTGGGCCGCCCGGTGGAGCCGGAGGTGTAGATGACGTACGCGGGATGGTCCAGCCGCCCCGCCCGGCGGGGGGCCGCCACCGGCCCGGCGTCATCCGGCACGTCGTCCAGCAGCAGCCTGGCCACGGGGTGGGAGGCGAACCTCGGCTCGACCGCCCGCGTGGTGACCAGCAGGACGGGCCCGGCGTCGGCCAGCATCGCCAGCAACCGCTCGTCGGGATGGTCCAGTTCGAGCGGCAGGTACGCCGCACCGGTGCGGAGCACGGCGAACAGTGCGGCCACCATGTCGATGGAGCGGGGCACCGCCAGCGCGACGATCCGCTCCGGCGCCGCTCCCCCGGCCAGCAGCGAGCGCGCGATCTGGTTCACCCGCGCGTCCAGCTCGGCGTAGGTCACCGTCCGGTTCCCGAAGGTGAGCGCGAACCTGGCGGGGGTACGGCCGGCCTGGGCCGCGAGCAGGTCGGCGATCGTGTCGTCGCCCACGGGCCCGGTGGTTCCGTCCGTCGAGGGACTCTCGCCCGGCAGGAGCAGCGGCACGTCGGCCACGGTCGCCTCCGGGTCGGCGGCGAGGCGCAGCAGCACGTGCTCCAGCCGGGCCAGCAGGTCGCGCGCCTGCTCCCGCGTCACCACGTCACCCCGGTACTCCAGCCGCAGGGTGAGCCGCGCGCCGGGGGTGACCACCCACGTGAGCGGGTAGTGCGTGGCGTCCACGCTGGACACGCCGACGACGCCGTGCGCCTCCTCCAGGTCGGTGAAGGTGTCGTCGTCGAGGAAGTTCTGCAGCACGTACAGGCTGTCGAACAGGGTGTCGCGGCCCGCGGCGCGCTGGATGTCCCCGAGGCCCAGGAACTCGTGCGGCATCAGCTCGGCGCGCTCGGCCTGGACCCGCCTCATGACGTCCAGCGTGCTCTCGCCGGGGGCGAGCCGGACCACGACGGGCACGGTGTTGAGGAACACGCCGATCGCCGACTCGATGCCGTCCAGCTCGGTCGGCCGCCCGGCGACCGTCGTGCCGAACACGGCGTCGCCGCGGCCCGACGCGTGCGCCAGCACCATGCCGAGCGCGGTGGTGAGCATCGCGTTGAGCGTCACGCCGCGGCGGCGGGCCTGCTCGGTGACCTGCCGGGTCTGTTCCTCCGTCAGCCGCGCCGACAGGCTGGTCGCCGGCACGGGCGCGGTGCCCGCCGCCGCGGGGAACAGCACGGTGGGCTCCACACCGTCCAGCGCCTGAGCCCACGCGCCGGCCGCCGCCCCGGCGTCCTGGCGGGCCAGCCACGCCAGGTGGTCGGTGAACGTCGCCCCGCCCGTGGGGAGGGCGCCGCGTTCGCCTCGCGAGTCGTACAGGGCGAACAGCTCGCGCAGCACCAGCTCGCGCGACCAGCCGTCCCACAGCAGCAGGTGGTAGGTGAGGAGCAGGCGGTCGCGCCCGCCGGGCAGGTGCACGACGGTCAGGCGGCACAGCGGCGGGCGGGCCGGGTCGAAGGGCCGCCGCCGGTCCTGCTCCATCACCCCGGGCAGCCCGGAGTCGTCCCCGGACAGGTCGATCACGCCGACGGTGGCGTCGAGGCCCGTGCCGACCACCGCCACCGGCCGGTGCTCGTCGCCGGCGGTGAAGCCGAGGCGCAGCGCGGGGTGGCGGTGGAGGAGGGCCGCGTACGCCAGGCGCAGCGTCGGCAGGTCGAGGGGGGCGGCGAAGTCGAAGGCGTTCTGCGCCACGTACACGTCGGCGTCGCCGGCGTAGCGCGCCTGGAAGAACAGCCCCTCCTGCAGCGGCGACAGCGCCCACGTCCCGGGCGCGGAGGTCAGGTCGCGCAGCGCCGCACCCCAGCCGTCGGCGATCAGGCGGGCGTCACCGGCGCCCAGCCCGCCCTCCGCGTACGTGAACACCGCGTGCAGCTCGGGGCCGTCCGGGGTGTCGTGGCAGGCGACGTTGATCTCCAGCAGGTACGGCGTCCCCAGGTCCGGGTCGGGCGCCACGCGCAACGCCGCCGTCTCCGGCGCGGTGTCCCAGTCGCGTGTCCCTCCCGCGGGGAACCTGCCGAGGTAGTTGAACAGCAGCTGGGGCGTGCCGAGCCGGGCGAGCGCGGCGGCGGTCCGCGGGTTGCAGTACCGCAGCAGCCCGAACCCCAGCCCTCCGCCGGGCACCGCCCGCAGGGCCTCGCGCACCTCGCCGGGCGTGGCCCGGCCGCCGGGCAGGCGTACGGGGGCGATGGCGGTGAACCAGCCGACCGTCCTGGACAGGCCGGCGTCGCCCGCGCGGCCGTGCCGTTCCAGGTCGAGCACGAGCGGCGCGTCCGCGTCCCGGCCGCGGGCGGAGCGCCAGCGGGCCACCGCGGTGTGCAGCGCCGCGACCAGCGTCTCGGTGACGTCTCCTCCCTGCTCGGCCGGGACGGTGGTGAGCAGCGGCTCCGTCACGTCGGGGGGCAGGCGCAGCACGTGGTCGCGGGTGGCCCCCACAGTGAGCCCGCCAGTGAGCCCGCCAGTGAGCCCGCCAGTGGGTCCGCCAGTCGGTCCGCCAGTCGGTCCGCCAGTCGGTCCGCCAGTCGGTCCGCCAGTCGGTCCGCCAGTCGGTCCGGGGGCCGGGATGGCAGGGTCGAGCTCGCCACCCGGCCGCAGCGTGTCCGCCCAGTGCTCGAACTCCGCCAGCCTGGCCGCCTGGGCGGCGCTCTCGTTCAGCGCCCGCGCGTGGGCGCGCAGGGAGGTGCCGACCGGGTCGAGCACGGGCCGCTCCCCCGCGGCGACGGCGTCCCATGCCTGCCGCAGGTCGTCGACGAGGATGCGCCAGGACACCCCGTCGATCGCCAGGTGGTGTACGACGATCAGCAGCCTGCCCTGCCGGTCCGGCCCCCGGTCGAACCACACCACCTCGGTGATCCGGCCGCCGTCGGGGTCCAGCCGGCCGGCGGCGGCGTCGGACTCTGCGGCGACGAGCGCCTGCAGGCCGTCCTCGTCGTGCCAGCTCGCGTCGACCGCCAACACGCCGGGCTCCGGCGGCTCGCCCGCCGGACGCGCCTCCAGCGACCACAACAGCGGCGAGGGCCTGCTGAGCCTCAGCCGGAGCGCGTCGTGCCGGTCGGTCAGCGCGCGGATCAGCTCGGCGACCTGCTCGCGCGTCATGCCGGGTGGGGTACGGAGCAGCTCGGCCTGGTTGAACCGGGAGATGCCGCCGCCCAGCTCGGCCAG
>NZ_JAAAHR010000301.1:2500-5070 GCF_009908215.1 Nonomuraea sp. K271
GAGGGAAAGGTGAAAAGTGCCCCGGTGAGGGGTTGTGAAAGAGTACCTGAAACCGTGTGCCTACAAGCCGTAGGAGCTTGCAGGAGTCTTTTGGCTCTTGTGTGATGTGACTGCGTGCCTTTTGAAGAATGAGCCTGCGAGTTATGGTGTGTGGCGAGGTTAACCCGTGTGGGGGAGCCGTAGCGAAAGCGAGTCTGAAGAGGGCGTTTGAGTCGCATGCTGTAGACCCGAAGCGGAGTGATCTACGCATGGGCAGGTTGAAGCTCAGGTAAGACTGGGTGGAGGACCGAACCCACCAGGGTTGAAAACCTGGGGGATGATCTGTGTGTAGGGGTGAAAGGCCAATCAAACTCCGTGATAGCTGGTTCTCCCCGAAATGCATTTAGGTGCAGCGTTGCGTGTTTCTTGCCGGAGGTAGAGCACTGGATGGCTGATGGGCCCGACAAGGTTACTGACGTCAGCCAAACTCCGAATGCCGGTAAGTGAGAGCGTGGCAGTGAGACTGCGGGCGATAAGGTTCGTAGTCGAGAGGGAAACAGCCCAGATCACCGACTAAGGCCCCTAAGCGTGTGCTAAGTGGGAAAGGATGTGGAGTCGCAGAGACAACCAGGAGGTTGGCTTAGAAGCAGCCATCCTTGAAAGAGTGCGTAATAGCTCACTGGTCAAGTGATTCCGCGCCGACAATGTAGCGGGGCTCAAGCACATCGCCGAAGTCGTGGCACTGACAAGGCTTATGGTTTTGTTGGTGGGTAGGGGAGCGTCGTGCAGCCGGCGAAGCAGCAGAGTGATCTAGTTGTGGAGGCTGTGCGAGTGAGAATGCAGGCATGAGTAGCGAATCGAGGGTGAGAAACCCTCGCGCCGGATGACCAAGGGTTCCTGGGCCAGGTTAATCCGCCCAGGGTAAGTCGGGACCTAAGGCGAGGCCGACAGGCGTAGTCGATGGACAACGGGTTGATATTCCCGTACCCGCTTCAATGCGCCCATACTGAACCTCGTGATGCTAAGAGTCCTTAGCTCGGGTTGTCCTTCGGGATGGCCGTCAGAGTGAACGCTCGGACCGATCGGGTAGTAGGTAAGCGATGGGGTGACGCAGGAAGGTAGTCCAGCCCAGGCGATGGTTGTCCTGGGGTAAGCATGTAGGGCGGGGCGTAGGTAAATCCGCGTCTCTTGTGCCTGAGGTGTGATGCCGAGCCGATTGTGGTGAAGTGGATGATCCTATGCTGCCGAGAAAAGCCTCTAGTGAGTGTTGTGGCGGCCCGTACCCTAAACCGACTCAGGTGGTCAGGTAGAGAATACTAAGGCGATCGGGTGAACTGTGGTTAAGGAACTCGGCAAATTGCCCCCGTAACTTCGGGAGAAGGGGGACCTCTGCTGGTGATAGGTCTTGCATCTGGAGCTGGTGGGGGTCGCAGTGGCCAGGGGGAAGCGACTGTTTACTAAAAACACAGGTCTGTGCGAAGTCGTAAGACGATGTATACGGACTGACGCCTGCCCGGTGCCGGAACGTTAAGGGGACTGCTTAGCTGGCGGAAGTTGGCGAAGGTGAGAACTTAAGCGCCGGTAAACGGCGGTGGTAACTATAACCATCCTAAGGTAGCGAAATTCCTTGTCGGGTAAGTTCCGACCTGCACGAATGGCGTAACGACTTCCCCGCTGTCTCAACCGCAGACCCGGCGAAATTGCACTACGAGTAAAGATGCTCGTTACGCGCAGCAGGACGGAAAGACCCCGGGACCTTCACTACAGCTTGACATTGGCGTTTGGAGCGTCTTGTGTAGGATAGGTGGGAGACTGGGAAGCTCGGACGCTAGTTCGGGTGGAGTCATTGGTGAAATACCACTCTGGTCGTTTTGAACGTCTAACTCTGGTCCGTGATCCGGATCGGGGACAGTGTCTGGTGGGTAGTTTAACTGGGGCGGTTGCCTCCTAAAGGGTAACGGAGGCGCCCAAAGGTTCCCTCAGCCTGGTTGGTAATCAGGTGTTGAGTGTAAGTGCACAAGGGAGCTTGACTGTGAGACTGACGGGTCGAGCAGGAGCGAAAGCTGGGACTAGTGATCCGGCATCGGCGTGTGGAAGCGGTGTCGCTCAACGGCTAAAAGGTACCCCGGGGATAACAGGCTGATCTTCCCCAAGAGTCCATATCGACGGGATGGTTTGGCACCTCGATGTCGGCTCGTCGCATCCTGGGGCTGGAGTAGGTCCCAAGGGTTGGGCTGTTCGCCCATTAAAGCGGTACGCGAGCTGGGTTTAGAACGTCGCGAGACAGTTCGGTCCCTATCCGCTGCGCGCGTAGGAGACTTGAAAGGAGCTGTCCCTAGTACGAGAGGACCGGGACGGACGAACCTCTGGTGTGCCAGTTGTACCGCCAGGTGCACGGCTGGTTGGCTACGTTCGGAAGGGATAACCGCTGAAAGCATCTAAGCGGGAAGCTCGCCTTGAGATGAGGTCTCCCACCCTGTGAGGGGTTAAGGCTCCCGGTAGACGACCGGGTTGATAGGCCGGGTGTGGAAGCATGGTAACGTGTGGAGCTGACCGGTACTAATAGGCCGAGGACTTGACCACAAAGCATA
>NZ_JAAAHR010000302.1:0-5016 GCF_009908215.1 Nonomuraea sp. K271
CCTGTTCGCACACTGGGCTTACATGACCGAGTTCTGACGGACTGGATGAGACGAGCGGAGTGACGAGAGATCGTCACGCTCCGTTCTGTGGGAGCCCGGAGGTGAGACTCCTCCGGGCCACCCGGCGGGTGGCATTCCTTGGCCGTTCCTATTTTACATCCGATTTGCGAGCTGACGTTTTGGATGGTCGCAACCCGCAGAAGGGTTTGATCAGGCACTCGACCCGTGATGATCGTCCCGAGAACGGATTCCGGGAGGGGCTCAGTCGCCGTACCGCACTGTCCCGTGAACAGCTGAACCTCAGGTCATGTCCCTTCTTTCGGTGACGTGAACAGCGCGGCACGGGAAACGAACATGGAGAGGCGGCCACGTTTTCGACGCATCGCCGTCCACATGAGGTCGTGCACGAGTTCCCGTAGGTGGCGTAGTGGTGACGGCAGCGGGTGAAAGAGTCAGCAAGGATGTTCAACGAAGATGGCAATCAGGTCTACGACGTTGTAGTCAACGACGAAGAGCAGTACTCCATCTGGCCCGTCGACCAGCAGATACCTGAGGGCTGGCGGTCTGTTGGAGTGTCCGGCGTAAAGCAGGACTGCCTGGACTACATCGATGAGGTGTGGACGGATTTGCGGCCCCTGAGCTTGCGGCGCGCCATGGAGAGCAAGACTGATGGCGCGCGATGAGCATGAGATCCGGCCCGATCATGTCGGCTGAGCCTGCCTCCTCGCGAGAGCGGCCTACGGTGCTCCTTCTGGGGCCCGTGGGAGTCTGCGGGCCGATGGGCACGTTCGCTGCTCCGCCGGCCAGGGCGCGTGTCCTGCTGGCAGGTCTGGCACTCGCCGACATGAAGATCGACTCCTTGGCGTTGTTCCGCCTCGGGTGGGGTGCGGAGGCCAACCCCAGGTCTGGAGCCGTCGTCCAGGTGGCCGTCCATCGGCTGCGGGCTTGGCTCGCTCACGCGACGGATAACCTCGTGACGGTCATCAGCGAGGGCGGCGGCTACGCGCTCCGCTATGCCTCGGGCGCGATGTCCGACGCGCACAAATTCCAGCAGCTCGTGGACGAGGCCCGCAGCTGTCCAGCGGAAGCGCCGGAGCGGGTGCAGTTGCTCGAGCAGGCACTGGCACTGTGGCGCGGACCGTTGCTGGGTGACGTACCGAGCGATCGCCTGGACGTTGCGGTCGTCGAACGACTCCTCCAGCAGCGGCGGTGGGCCGAAGCCGATTGCGCCGAGGCACTGCTGGCGCAAGGAGCCGCTCGGCGCGCGCTCGACATCCTGGAACCCGCCGCACGACGGCAGCCGCTCGACGAATGGGTGCTGGCGCTGCTGGTCGAAGCGCTTTGTGTCACTGGGCAGCAAGCTGCCGCGCTGACCGCCTACGACACAGTACGGCGGAGGCTGCGCGACGAGCTCGGCATCGATCCTGGCGACCGCTTGCGTGCCGCCTACCTGCGATTGCTGCGGCGTTCGGCTTCGGCGAGCGAGCCCACGGCTGCCTCCGGCGCCGACCGTCCCGTCCGGACGATGACGCCTGTGCCCGCGCAGCTGCCACCGGCCGCACGGCGGTTCAGTGGTCGTGAGCCGCAGCTTCGGATGCTGAACGGGCTTCTTGAGGAGTCGATCCCCGAGACGGCGATCGCGCTCATCACCGGTATGGCGGGCGTCGGCAAGACGGCTTTGGCCGTGCGGTGGGCGCACCGCGTCCGTGACCGGTTTCCTGACGGCCAGCTCTTCCTCAACCTCGGCGGCCACTCCGCCGTCGGGCCGATGTCGGCGGCCGACGGACTGGCCCGATGCCTGCGGGCACTCGGCACGTCGGCCGACCAGGTGCCCGCCGATCAGGAGGAGGCGGCGGCCGTGTACCGATCGCTGCTTGCCGACCGCCGCGTGCTGGTGGTCCTGGACGACGCCCGCCAGGTCGGGCAGGTGCGGCCGCTGCTGCCCGCGGGACCGGGGAGTCTGGTCATCGTCACCAGTCGTGAGCGGCTGCTCGGCCTGATCGCCCACGACGGCGCGCGGACGGTCGAGCTCTCCCCGCTGGCGCCGGACGAGGGACGCGCGTTGCTGATCGACGCTCTGGGAGCCGAGCGCGTCGAGGCCGAGCGTACGGCCGTGGACGCGTTGATCAGGACGTGCTCGGGGCTGCCGCTGGCGCTCGGGATCGTGGCGGCGAACCTGTCCGCGTGGAGCGGGAGCATCGCCGAA
Source organism: Nonomuraea sp. K271 (assembly GCF_009908215.1). Classification (NCBI taxonomy): domain Bacteria; kingdom Bacillati; phylum Actinomycetota; class Actinomycetes; order Streptosporangiales; family Streptosporangiaceae; genus Nonomuraea; species Nonomuraea sp. K271. Next base: position 2,207 of record NZ_JAAAHR010000302.1, read on the forward strand.
TACCACGCCGAGCTGACCGAGAGGCGGCTGACGGCTCTGGAGGTGGTCGGTGACGAGCGTCAGGCGGTACGGCGGGCGCTCGACGCCTCGTTCGACGCGCTCCCACCGCGAGCTCAACGGCTGTTCGTGCTGCTCGGGCAGGAAGCCAAGCCGGTGGTGACCATCGAGTCCGCCGCGGCGCTGCTCGGCCGCTCGCCGAGGGCGGCCCGGCGGCTGATCCGGCGGCTGGCCTCCGCGCACCTGTTGCAGGAACGCCGGCCGGACGCCTACACGATGCACGACGTGCTCCGGTACTACGCCCAGGAGCAGGTGGCGCGGGTGGACGGACATCGAGCCGGCGGACCGGCCTACGCCTGATCTTCCGCCCAGCCGGTATCGCCATGCGACCCGGAGATCCCACCAGAGACCAGCCCCGTGCCGCCTCGCCGGAGGCGCGGGCCGGACGCAGGACGGAGTGGCAGACGGAATGCCCGATCTGGATGAGCTGACGCGCCGACTGGCGGCACTCCCGCCGGAACGGCGTGAGCAGGTCGAAAGCGAGCTGCGCCGGCGCGGGGTGGCCCTGCCGGAAGGACTGCGCGCGCCCTCCGGCTTCGCCAGGGAACCCACGCCCGGCGACGCGGGTCACCATGCGGTGCGGCGCGCGCCGGCGACGTTCAGCGTGTTCTTCTTCTCGGCGCAGTCGGGCGACGACACCGGCTACCGGTTGGTCATGGAGGCGGCCCAGCTCGCGGACCGGCGTGGTTTCGAGGCGGTCTGGACGCCCGAGCGTCACTTTCACTCCTTCGGCGGCCCGTATCCCGCCCCCGTCCTGCTGGCCGCCGCGCTCGCTCCGCAGACTGAACGCATTGGGCTGCGCGCCGGCAGCCTGGTCCTGCCGCTGCACGACCCCATCCGCGTCGCCGAGGAATGGGCGGTGGTCGACAATCTGTCCGGTGGCCGGGCCGGCATCGCCATGGCCTCCGGATTCCATCCGACCGACTTCGTGTTCGCGCCTGAGGCGTTCGCCCGCCGCCGTGAGGTGCTGAAGGAGCACTTCGACCGGGTACGCCGGCTGTGGCGCGGCGAACCGGTCCGGGTGCGCACCCCCGTGGGGGAGAGCGAGATCACCACCTACCCCCGACCTGTGCAGCCCGAACTGCCCATCTGGCTGACCGCCAGCGGCGAGAACGACAGCAGCTTCGAGGCGGCCGGCGAGCTGGGGGTCAACGTGCTGACGGCCCTGCTGAACCAGAACGTCGAGCAGCTTGAACGGCGCATCGCCCGCTATCGGGCGGTGCTGGCGGAACACGGCCACGACCCGGCGACCCGGAAGGTGACCGTGATGATCCACACCTTCGTCGGCGCCGACACGGCCGAGGTGCGCGAGATCGTCCGCGAGCCGTTCCGCGAGTATCTGCGTACGCATCTCGATCTCGCCCGTTCGCTGGCCGCCGGCCTCCACGCGGCAGAGGACATCAGCGACTACGCCGAACATGAGGACGACCTGCTCGAGTTCGGCTTCCACCGGTACGTGGACCATGCCTCGCTGATGGGGGATGCCCGGCATTGCGACCGCATGATCGATTCGCTGGAGGCGGCGGGTGTCGACGAGATCGCCGCGCTGATCGACTTCGGCGTGGCCCCTGACCTCGTGCTGGGCAGCCTGGAACGACTGGCGGAGCTGAGAGAGCGGCGGCTGCGGGACGCGTACGGCACCGTCGTCCCTTCTGAGACCGCACGTGGCGGGCCCGATGTGGGTGCGCACGACATGGGTGTATGACACGAGCGAGGTGTGACATGGGGACTCCCGCGGAGTGGTGGCCGATCCGTTCCTTCGCCGGCTGGGTGGCACGCAGGCCGGACTCCGTCGCGGTCGCCGACCGTGACGGCTCGCTCACCTATGCGGAGCTGGACGCCGACTCCGACCGACTGGCCTGGTTCCTGGCCGGACAGGGAATCGGCCCGGAGGACCTGATCGGCCTCTGGCTGGAACGGTCGGTGGATTTCGTCGTGGCGGTGCTCGCCGTGCTGAAGGCTGGGGCTGCTTACGTTCCGCTGGATGTCGCCCACCCTCCCGCCAGGCTGCGTGCGATGGCCGAGCGGAGCGGCCTGTCGCTGCTGCTGTCCCACAACGCGGGGCAGGACGTCCCGGACTGGGCGGATCATGTCGTGCCGCTGGAGACGGTTCTGACGGGCCGGCGGCCGGGCGGCCGGATCGGCCCGCCGCCGTGCGCGGCCCGCCCGGACGATCTCGCCTACGTCATTCACACCTCCGGCTCCACCGGCATGCCGAAGGGCGTGATGGTGACCCGTGGCGTCCTCGGCAACATGCTCCGGCACCACTGCGCCCGCAGCCTCCCTCACCTGCGGACCACCCTCCAGTACGCGCCCACGGTCTTCGACGTCTCCATCCAGGAGATCCTCGGCACGCTCGCCACAGGTGGCCGGCTGGTCGTCGTCCCGGAGGAGACCCGCAGGGACGTGCGCGCACTGCTCGACTTGGTTCGCAGGGAGCGTGCCGAGCAGTGGTTCATGCCCGCCGGCGTGCTCGAATGGGTGCTCGACGGGCTGCGTGCGGACGAGCGGGCGGCTGCCTCGCTGCGCGAGATCGTCCTCGCCGGCGAGCAGTTGAAGATCACTGACAGGCTGAGGGAACTGGCCGCCCGGCACGGCTGGGTGCTGCGCAACCAGTACGGCCCCTCGGAGACCCACGTCGTCACCGAGCACATTCTGGACGGCCACCCCGCTCGGTGGCCCGCTCTGCCTCCCATTGGTGAGCCCTTTCCCGATGTTGAAGTGCGGGTGGTTGGGGTGGGTGGGGTGGAGTG